>JAUTXJ010000352.1 GCA_030838075.1 Acidobacteriaceae bacterium | reverse complement strand
CCAACGCAGCGGCGTGCTGATGCACATCAGCAGCGGGGCGGGTCGGGTGGTTCTTCCTTCCGTGGGTTTCTATTGCGCCAGCAAATTCGCACTGGAGGCGTTGGCCGAGGCCTATAGTTATGAACTTGCGTCGCAAGGGATTGAATCTGTGATTGTGCAACCTGGCGCGTATGAGACTGACGTTTTCGGCAATACGGTGACGGCTGCCGACGAGAGTCGCACCAGTTCGTATGGCGCTGCGAAGGAGATTCCCGCGAAGGTTGGCGCGGCACTTTCCTCTGGAGCTGGCAACGCTCAGGAGGTCGCGGATGTGGTTCTGCGGATTGTTGAAACTCCAGCCGGAGAGAAGCAGCTGAGGTATTTCGTTAGCACGCAGAACTACGGCGTCAATGACATCAACGCCGTCGCACAGAAAGTGCAAGCGGGAGTGTTGGAAGCCTTAGGGCTCGCTGGATACACGAAATTCGTCAAAGGCAAAGCGGTCGCCTCAGCTTAGCGTGCTGGCGCCGGCTCGTAGCGAGTACTCGCCTTCCAAGATGGAATGGGATGAGAGAAAGCGCCCACCCGCCACGGCGGGTGAACCCTTTGCAAAAATGCGCAAAGGGTAGGCCACCCGGTTTTCTATCAACTCAGGTTGGGTGAGGCTTTGTCTGCCATCTTTGTGATCGAAATTTCGCTTGCGGCCAGTTTGCTCAGAGGTTTGGTAGCGTCCAGCTTCTTGGCTTTACTTAGCCGCTTCGTGGATTCCTTCTTTTTCATGGGTTGTCCTTTCTTTTTGAAGCCGCCCCGGGCGATGCAGTTTTATACACCAACTTTTCTCGACCACAAGGTCCCGCTGCGACCCTATTTGGCCACGGGTTAGTGTGTGACAGTGGGCTTTAGAAGGACGGCTGTGATGGGGGCGTGGTCCGAGGCAATTAATGCGCTGCCGGTTCTATAAATATGAAAATCCTGAAATTTCAAGTCACTGCTGATGTACACGCGATCGAGATACGCGATAGGGAAAAATGCAGTCCACGATTTTCCGGTGGCGCATTGGAAACTCGCAAGTGAGTGGTTCACGACACCATTTCGCGATTTCTCGTTGAAGTCTCCCAGGAGTATCCGCGGCGCATTGTGGAACGAGGGATTTTCGAGAATGGAGTCCGACGCAAGGCGTTGCGCTTGTTGCTGCTTTTCCAATCCATTCTGACCAAGATGAGCGCTAAAAACGTGGATGGCGCCAGCGTCGCCCGGCCAAGCAATTTCCGCGTGCAGGCACACGCGTTGCTCGCGGTGGGGCAGACCGAGCGGATAAATGTCAGACCTTCGAATGGGAAAACGGCTCAAAATGGCGTTTCCAAACTCGTAGCCACCAACGTAGTCAGCTCTCGCAAATAACGCATGGAAGCCTAGAATACGTGCAATTTCCTGCTCCTGTCCTGCGCGCACCTCTTGGAGAGCAATGATATCTGCGTGAGTGCGACTGAGAATTGCGGCGATGCGGTCACACCTGAGGCGAAGATCGAGACCGACACAGGAATGGATGTTGTAGGAAGTGACGGTGAGTTGTGCGGTTTGGGAGGATTCGACAAGTGCTGGTGGGTCGGAGAGTTTATGGACGCTGTTGAAACCCGCCGAGAATCCTAAAAAATTGGAACTTTCGTGAGGCTGCGGAAGTAAAATGGCGAATGATGGTAAGTCCAAGGGGATGAAATTTGGAAAAACGTAGAGGGATATTGCCAAAAGACGAATCAGAACGAAGTTCAAAATTGTTACATGCGGCATAGGCAACAGAGGATCCCCAGTTCAAAGTTCAGTGAGAGGTATTTTTTGACTATCTCTGGGTACTTCGAATTGCAACGTTATCATGCAAATGAGATGCCGGATTGGTCCGGCAACTTTAGGTCAGAGCACTCGACCGTCGAAGCAAAGAAAGATTAGTGTGGCATTCTCCGAGATGGAAGCCTGCGGAGAATCGGGAGAAGACTTCGATACGTTACTCGGGGCCTTTTATTGAGATTATTTCGTTGCGCATTGCATAGTGGATAAGCTCGGCTAGAGAATGGAGACCAAGCTTAAGCATGATTTTGCTGCGATGAGTTTCCACCGTTCTGACTGTGATTCCGAGCTGTGTTGACAGCTCCTTATTGGACTTGCCTTCGGCCAAGAGGCGAATAATTTCCAACTCGCGAGGCGTTATCCGGGGGCCTGCCGGCTTTTCTTCTTCAGGCTTATCTCCTGCATTGATAAACTCCTCGAGTACGATTTCGGATATTTTGGGTGTCAAGAAGCGTTTGTTTTCCGCAATGGCTCTGACGGCCTTGGGGAGATAGTCCACGATATCGGATTTCAACAAGTATCCATTTGCACCGGCGGCCAATGCCCGACGGACCATCTGATGTGATTCGTGCATGGTGAGCACGAGGACCTTGACGTGCGGCAGTGACTCACGAATTTGCCTGGTCACCTCTATTCCATCCGGTGCGGGCATACTGATGTCGACTATTAGCACGTCCGGTTTTAGCTTTGTGGCCTTTTCCACTGCTTCGCGTCCGTTTGCGGCCTCGCCGATAATTTTCCAACCTCGGCGGGCCTGAAGAACGGTGCGTATACCACGGCGTATCAAACCGTGATCGTCAGCAATCAAGATGCGAAGCTTTCTCAGAACAGTCTCCCTCTATTTTTGTAAGTAGCGTCTTCTGCGGTGATCCCTGAAATTAGTTTGGAAGCGGGCTCACACGAGTTTCAGGTTGCCGCGTTGGCGCAACGCGTAGACCACATTAGAAATAGTTGGAACACCTTACTTAGCAGGCTGATATAAAATCTTATGAACCATGCGGTTACAATCACTGGATTTACGTAAGTACAATTACTATCCAGACTGGAAGGTAACATCCTGTTATATCTGCGAATATTATCTCTAGAGATAGCGGTATTCTACTTTGGTAAAGAAGGATAGGTTTTAGGGGCAGCGGCGCGAATCCCCATTTTTTCGGCCATTCTCACCAAGTCAGGAACTGATTTTGCTTCCATCTTTCGCATCAATTGGCTGCGATGGACCTTGACGGTGGCTTCGCTGGCATTTATTTCGGCCGCGATTTGCTTGTTGAGACGACCGGAGATAACCAGCGGAAGCACCTCACGCTCGCGCGGAGTCAGGCCTCGCAAGCGCCGCTGCAGGTCAGCGATTTCGGACTCAGTTAAACGTCGAAGGCGGTCTTTCTCGAGCGCCATCTGAACGGCATCCAGCAAGTCCTGGTCGTGAAAAGGTTTGATCAGGAATTCAACGGCTCCGGCCTTCATGGCTTTAACGCTCATCGGCACGTCGCCATGTGCGGTGATGAAGATAATGGGGATGCGGACGTTCGCCTTACTTAGCTCACGTTGAAAATCGATACCGCTTATTCCCGGTAATCGTACGTCGAGGACCAGGCAGCTAGGCTCCTCGGGACGGTCTCCGGCGAGAAATTCGAACGCCGATCCAAACTCTTTGACCAGCAATCCAACCGTTCCTAGCAGGCGGGTAATGGCATCCCGCACGGAGGGGTCATCATCCACAACGAAAACCATAGATCGGGCCGTTTTAGTGATGAGGCTCACGTCGTCATCCTGACGCTGAATTGAAAAAACTTTATGGGGCCGACATCGAGCGGTTCGAGAAGTTGCAGCTAATCATTCCCGACGACGTTCCGTTTTGCTTCCCAAGCCCGGTTTTGTAGATATTACATTACACCTTCAAGCGTATTGACAGCGAAGCGCCAAGGGTGAATAAGTGACCTTATTGTCGCGCAAACGGCTCCCAAGCCAATGTACGACCCGGGAGGCCCGCATGAATGCCGCATCTCAATCCCGTCGGATTGACGCTCCGGAGCGGACTCAGGAACGCGAGGTCAGAAAGACGGGGATTCGCGTGGTGGGCGATGTTTCCTGGGGAACGCATTTTTTCCTGTTCTACGAAACAAAAGAAGATCTGCTGGACGCTTTGGTTCCTTATTTCAAGGTCGGATTGGAATCGGGGGAGTTCTGCGTGTGGGTAGCTTATAAGCCCTTGACGGCAGAGGAAGTGAAGCGCGCCATGCGGCGCTCCGTTCCCGGCTTTGATCGTTATTTGAATAACCACAGCATAGAAATTCTTGGTGGACCCGAGTTTTACCTTCGCGACGAGGAGTTTGACCTGAAGAGAGTGATCAGGAGATGGGACGAGAAGCTTGAATATGCGCTGGCTAACGGTTATGTCGGATTGCGTCTTAGTTCCAACACTGCGTGGCTGAAAAAGAAACAGTGGAGTGCTTTTACCGACTACGAAGGAGAGGTCAACGACTTCATCGAAAGGCGGCGGATACTCGCGCTTTGCACCTATCCATTGGCGAGGAGCACCGCCACTGAAATTCTGGATGTCGCGCGCACTCACAAATTCGCCATTGCCCGCAGAAATAAAGACTGGGAAATCGTGGAAACTGCCCAGTTGAAGCAAGCCAAGGCCGAGATTAAGAAGCTAAACAGCGAGCTGGAACAACGGGTAGTGGAGCGCACGCGGCAGCTCACAACGGTAAACGAAGAACTCCGGAAGGAGATCGAGGTAAGGCAACGGATGCAAGCGGCTTTGCAACAGTCGCAGGCGGAACTGGCACATGTCGGACGGCTGACCGCGATGGGCGAACTGGTGGCCTCTATTGCGCATGAAGTGGGCCAGCCGCTGACGGCGATTGTCACGAATGGCAGTTTCCTGCTGCGCCGACTCCGAGATCAGGACGATTTGAGAGCTGCAGCCGAGGCGATCGTCGCGGATGGAAAGCGTGCCAGCTCGATCATTTCGCGAGTGCGGTCGCTTTTGAAAAAACAAGATACGATCATGGCCGAAATAGACATTAATGATGCTATTCAGGAAG
>JAUTXJ010000344.1 GCA_030838075.1 Acidobacteriaceae bacterium | reverse complement strand
CTAACCCGTTTTGTAACACCGATTTGAGGGGCCGCAAAGCGGTCAGAAGCCCGGTGGCAGGACCTGCGCGGGGCGACGAGGTATAGGGATTATGACCAAGCATCCGACATTGACGAAAGCCGACCTGATTGAAGAGGTGCTGCGTATATCGGAACTTCCGCGCAAGGAGTCCGAGACGATTGTGGAGACGATTTTCGAGAGCATCATTGAGGCCCTGCAAAAAGGCGACAAGATCGAGATCCGCGGATTTGGAAGCTTTCGGACGCGGCAACGGCGTGGGCGCATCGGGCGCAACCCCAAGACGGGCGCCAAAGTGGATGTGCCGCCCAAGAAGATTCCGTTCTTCAAGCCTAGTAAAGAGTTGAAGGATTTTGTCAACAACTCGGAAGGCGACGCCACTGAGGCCGGCGCTTCTGCTGCTGCGGCAACCCCTTCCAGTTCGGTGCCTGGCGACGCGACACGTTCCTGACAACGCCTCTGAATTCATTTCCTCAATAAAATACTGTGTAAGCGCTGCGCGCGGCGTGAATGGATTGTGCGTTATGCTGTGCGAGCGTCTTTTTCTTTGAGGATGCCTGATGGACTATGTGTGGTCGCCGTGGCGCTACAAATACATCGCACAAGTAAACGACGACAAACAGCCTGAGTGCATTTTCTGTGATGCTTTGGCGCGGAACGATGACGCTGCGGCGCTAATCGTTTATCGCGGCAAAAAAGTGTTCGTCATCCTGAATCGCTATCCCTATACATCCGGGCACGTGATGATCGTGCCGTACGCGCATGTCGCGCAACTGGCATTGTGCGATGCGGAGACACTGGCGGAGATGATGCTAGTGTCACAGCGCGTAGAGAAGGCTTTTGTTGCGGACTACAAACCCGACGGAATGAATATTGGCATGAACCTGGGTAAAGCTGCGGGCGCGGGTGTTGCCGGGCATTTGCATTTACATGCGCTGCCGCGATGGTTTGGGGACACAAATTTTATGACCGTGACGGGCGAAACGCGTGTGCATCCGGAAGATTTGCATAAAACTCTTGAGCGCATGCGAAAAGCTTTGAATGCGAGTGCAGCGGCGTAAACGCGGAGAGAAGAGCGAGTGGATCTTCAACTGACTGAGGAGCAGTTGCTCCTGCAAAAAAGCGTGCGGGAATTCGCGGAGACGGAAGTGCGGCCGTTCGCGAAAGAATTGGACGAGACTGGGCATTTCCCACGGGAAATATTCAAGAAGGCGGCGGAATTAGGGCTGACTGGAATCGCCCTGCCGGAAAGCGAAGGCGGGGCGGGATTCGATCACATAGCGTATACCATCGTGACTGAGGAGATTTCGCGATGCTGTGCGTCTACCGGTGTGATTTTGTCGGTGCAAAATTCGTTGTACTGCGATCCAATTCACCGCTTTGGCACGGCTGAACAGAAAGAGAAATTTCTTCTGCCATTCGCGCGTGGAGAAAAGATCGGGTGCTACGCGTTGACCGAGCCGCAGGCCGGGTCAAATGCCGCGGCTTTGCAAACGAAAGCGGTGCTCAAGGGCGACAGCTACGTTGTGAACGGCACCAAAGCGTGGATCACCAATGGGGGCGCGGCGGATGCGGCCATCGTGTATGTGAACACCGATCCGGCCAAAGGAGAGAAAGGGATCACCGCGCTGGTGATTGAAAAAGGTACGCCCGGGTTTCGCGTGGGGAAGGAAGAAAAAAAATTAGGGATTAGCGCCACCGCTTGCAGTGAGCTGGTGTTTTCCGATTGCAACGTGCCTGCCGCGAATCGTATTGGCAATGAAGGCGAAGGATACAAAATAGCGCTGTCCACGTTGGATGGCGGAAGAATCGGTATCGCGGCACAGGCCACAGGGATTGCGCAGGGCGCGTTTGAAGCGGCTTTGAAATATTCGCAGGAGCGCATGGCGTTCGGGAATCCGATTTCGCAATTTCAGGCCATACAATTCATGCTGGCGGATATGGCCACGGAGATTGATGCGGCGCGATTGTTGATTCGCAAAGCGGCGTGGAAGCAGGACAGTGGGGCGAGATTCAGCATGGAAGCCGCGGTGGCCAAATTATTTGCCAGCGAAATGGCTACGAGAGTGACGCACAAGGCGATTCAGATTCATGGCGGGAATGGGTATAGCCGCGAGTACCCGGTGGAGCGAAACTATCGTGACGCGCGCATCACGGAGATTTACGAAGGCACCAGTGAGATTCAGCGGTTGGTGATTGCGTCGTGGGTGTTGAGATCTGGAGTCTAGAGGCTCGACGCTAGAAGGTAGAAGCCGGAAATGTCGGCGCGCCGACATTCAAAGTAATACTTTAATTATTCAGTAACTATAACATTACAGTAATATTGCCAGCGTTCGAATCGTGCGCGTTCGAATGATTTTAGAAATTGTCGGCGGCGGCGTTCGTATGACGCAGGGTCGATCCGAGATTTCCACGCGGAATTAATCTACAAGGAAATGGCTTTCGTCCTGGGGAAGCCTGTCTTCAAGCGTCCTTCTTTATGTTTGACTCGTAGTATTCTGATTGCGTGTTGGAACTGGATTTTTCCCTCGATTTCGACCCAGCTAGCGATGAACAATTCTTTTCTGTTTTGCCATCCAAGCTTGCCGTTTGTCTGGTCGAATTAAATGATTCGAATGCGGAACCCCTGCTGATTCGGACGCAGGATTTACAGCGTCGGCTGAAACGGCTGCTGGGGCCGCCTGACCCCACAAGCAAACGGCTGAATCTGCGTACGCTGGCGCGCGGTGTGAAATATCGGGCGGTGGGTTCCACGTTTGAACAGAGTCTCACTTATTACCAGCACGCGAAAAAATTATTTCCACAACGCTATCGCGATTTGTTGCGCATGCGTCCCCCCGCGGTGCTCAAAGTGAGCCTCCGCAATGCGTATCCGCGGTGCTATGTGACTCGGCACATTTCGGTGGATGCTTCGGGAGTGCCGACCGCGGGAAGTTATTACGGACCATTTCCATCGCGGGGCGCCGCGCTGGCGTTTGGGAATCGCGCACTGGACTTTTTCAAGATGCGGCGCTGCCAGATAAAAATCCGGCGCGACCCGACATTTCCGGGGTGTTTGTATTCGGAAATGAAAATGTGCCTGGCGCCTTGCTTTGCCGGATGCTCGAAAGAGGAGTACGACACGGAGGTGCAGCGGTTCGTGAAGTTTCTAGAATCCAGCGGCGAGTCGCTGCGCGCAACATTTGAAAGTGAGCGCGAGCGTGCCAGCGATGACCTGGACTTCGAGCGCGCGGCGACGTTGCACAAAAAAGTTGAGAAACTGGACGAGGTATTGCGCGGACGGCCCGATTTGGCGAGGCGCATTCAGGCTTTGGACGCGGTGATTTTGCAACGCGGCGCGGGCGACCAGGTTGTCGCGGCGTATCGTGTGCAGGGCGGAAGACTTTGCGAGCCGTTTTTTCTGCCATTCGGGGAGATTGCCAGCCAGCCGCGCTCGGCCGAACAAATTTTTCGGAATTATCTCGACCCGGCCGGCGATTCGGCCGTTGCCACACAGTCGGCGGTAGCTTTGCCGAATGTGGTTGAACACGCGGGCCCTGCGCAGATGGTTGAACAATTGCCGCTCGCCAAAGGCGAGTTGAGCGAACATTTGTCGCTGGTAGCGCGCTGGTTTTACAGCAACCCGAGAACTGGCGAGATTTTTTTTCGCGAGAAGAATGACTGGCCGTACCGCAGAATTCTGCGGGCTTGTTCGCGGTTGCTGGCTCCGCCAGACCCGCCCAAGGAAGCGACCGTGAATTCATGAAGCGGTCAGCCTGTTATACTTCGCGTTTATGCCGAGCAAATCAGGAGTGATCCAAAAATTGCGAGCACAACGATGACAACATTTGCCACTGCTGAAGGCACACGCCGTTTTGCGGCACGATTTCCAAAGGGTGTTGAGGGGCATTTTCGGGATGCACAGAGACTGGCGGTTTCGTCG
>JAUTXJ010000343.1 GCA_030838075.1 Acidobacteriaceae bacterium | reverse complement strand
TGGGATTGTGCCAGCGAATGCCGGCGCGGATCACTCGCGAGGGTTGATCGGGTCGGGGCCATTCCGATTGGTGAGCCAGGCGCAGGATGACGAAGTGTTTTTAGCGGCAAATGGGGATTATTTTGGTGGAGCGCCGGGGATTTCACGACTGCGAGCGCGTGTCGTGCCGGATGCGATTGTGCGCGCGTTGGAATTGCGCAAGGGGTCGGCGGATTTGGAGATCAGTTCCCTGTCGCCGGACATGGTGCCGGTGTTGGCACGGCGACCGGAGCTGGGCGTGTCCGAAAGGCCGGGAACAAATGTGGCGTATCTCGGATTCAACATGGACGATGCGACGTTGGGCCGACGGGAAGTGCGGCAAGCGCTGGCTTATGCTACCGATCGCGAAACGCTGATTCGTTATTTGCTGCACGGGCAGGCGCGCATCGCAAACGGGGTTATGCCGCCGAATCATTGGGCGTACGAGCCCAACGTGACGACATATTCGCTGGACACGGCGCGGGCCGAAGCATTGCTGGACGCGGCGGGATTTCCACGCAAAGAAAATGGCGTGCGGATGCATTTGATGTTGAAGACTTCTACCGACGAACAGGCGCGGCTGGTCGGGGCGGCGCTGCAAGAACAATGGCGGCACGTGGGAGTTGCGTTGGAAGTTCGTTCGCTGGAGGCAGCGACGCTGCTTTCGGATTTAGTGAAGGGAAATTTTCAGATCAATTTATTTCGCTGGGTGGGAGCGAATAACGATCCGGACGTTTTTGAATTTTTGTTTTCTTCGAAGCGGTTTCCACCGGACGGTGCGAATCGCGGGCATTATCGAAATGCGCGGATGGATGCGCTGACGGACCAGATTCGCGTGGAGATGGACCGCGGTAAGCGCAAAGCGCTGTGCAGCGAAGCGCAGAAAATCCTGGCGACGGATTTGCCGTATTTGCCGCTTTGGTTTGGGGATGCAGTTTCGGTGCATCAAAAGGAATTGGGAGATTTGCCACTGTCACCCAGCGGAGACTTTGATTTCCTGGCGAAGTTGAAGACCGGGAATTGACGCGGACCCGCTAAAATCCGCGTAAAGTAAGGATGTTCCGTGCCGGCCCCGCATCCTAATCTTCGGAACTGTTACACTGTGGCGCCTTTGGAAATCTTGTTTTGGACAAATGTTTGTCGCGATGAGAAGGAGAATTGACGATGGCGGATGTGGTGACGGGAGCGGAGTTTAAGAAGGAGATGCGGGAGGGCAAGCCGAAGCTGGGGTTGTTTTTGAACTCGCACAGCCCGACGGTGGCGGAGCAATTGGCGCACAGCGGGTATGACTGGCTGCTGGTGGACACGCAGCACGGGCCGATGGGGTATGAGAAATTGTCGGCGATGTTGGCGGCGGTTGCCAGTGGCGGCGCGAAATCGATGGTGCGCGTGGGCGGGTACAACGACCGGCCGGGAATTCAGCAGGCGCTGGACCTGGGCGCGGATGGCGTGCTCGTTCCGTACATCAATACGGCTGAGGAGGCGCGGCAGGCGGTGAGCTGCACGAAATATCCGACGGCGGGGACGCGTTCGGTTTATTTTCCGCAGCGCAGCATGAACAAAGCGGGGCTGCTGGGCTATGCGGGCAACGCGAACAATAATTTGATTGTAGCGCTGCAGGTGGAGACCGCTTCGTGCATTGAAAATATGGCGGAGATCGCGGCGGTGCCGGGCGTGGATATTCTTTTTCTGGGGCAGAACGATTTGTGCATGTCCATGGGCTTGTATGAAAAGTATGAGTTCCCGCTCATGTACACTTCGCCGGAACTGGGCGCTGCCACTGAGAAACTGATTACGGAAGCGCGCAAGAACAAAATAATTTTAGGGATATTTTTGTTTGGGACTGCGCGCGTGGGGGAATTTCTGGAGAAGGGATTTACGTTTATCAGTCTAGGGAATGATCTGCATCATGTTTTGACGCAGGCAGGGGCGTATGTGAAGGATGTTGAGGGGATCGCCAAAGAGAAGAGCAAGAAGTGGGAGCGTCGGCCTACTGCTTTGTTTTAGGATCACTTTGGAGCTGCGGAGTTGCGTTCGGAGATGACGCGGCCGTACGGCGAGGAGCGGGCGAGGCGGTCGAAATAACGGTAGGCGGCTGCGGAAATTTTGGCGATGGCCTCTTCCCCGTCGCGCTCGCGGACCAGATACGTAGTCATGACGCAGATGATGTAGGGGCGATTCTGCAGGAAGACGATTCCGGAATCATTGCGGACGGCTTCCAGCTCGCCGGGTTTGTTGGCGATTTGCAGGCGATCGGGCAGGTCGCGAGGAATGAAACTGTTCTTGTGGGTGCTGAGCATTTTGAAAAAGTCCGCGGTCATTTCCTTGTTCAGCACTTTTTCCTGATAAATGTTTTGGAGCAGCGTGAGCATTTCCTGTGGCGTGGAGATATTTTCGCGTCCTTCCGCGGCAGCTTTGACGTCCATCATTTTGCGGCGGAGTTTAGTGTTGTGAAGACCGAGGCTGTCGAGCAGCGCGTTGACATTCTCCATGCCGAGGCGATCGATGAGCACATTGGTGGCGGAGTTGTCGCTGACGGCCACCATCATGGTGGCGAGGTCGCGGTTGGTGAGCTGCGTGACGCCGGGAGTCAGACCGCCCATGATGTCACTGTCCTGAACCAGATCAGCGGCGCGCAAGGTGTAGAGGTCGGTCAATTTTGCTTTGCCGGATGTGCCTTGGACGGATTGCTGTGCCTGGTGATAAAGCTCGGCGAGGACAGCGATCTTGATGGAACTGGCTTGGGGAAAAATGGAACCTTCATGCAGTAAGAATCTCTGACCGGTGGTGAGGTCTTCGATGGCGACGCCAAGTACGCCGTCGAGATTGCGATCGATGTCGTTAATGGTGGATTCGAGCTTGGTCCATAGAGAATTTAGTTTTTGGTCAGATGCATTCTGCGCAGGTAAATCGCTTTGAGCGGAAGTGCTAGTCGTGAGCACTAGAAAACCGAAGGCCAGCCAACCGATTATGCGTTTCACGTGTGCTTCCTTTTTGAAGCGCGAAGTGTAACACGGGGTCACCGACCGTCTGCAATTCCCAGGATTACTGATGAGCTTCGCGGGTGTAGAATCTGCCCAATGAACAAATAAACGTTAGATTTTTAGCGAGGAGAAAAAATATGGCGGAATGTACTCATCTCGACCAGATACGGCCGGTAAAGCCAAAGACCCCTCAAGGCTGCGAGGAGTGTTTGAAAATGGGCGACACCTGGGTGCATTTGCGATTGTGCCTGGAGTGCGGGCACGTGGGTTGCTGCGACAGCTCCAAGAACAAGCACGCCACGAAGCATTTTCACAAGACCAAGCACCCGATCATAAAGTCATTTGAGCCGGGGGAAGACTGGGGATGGTGCTACGTGGATGAAATCGAACTGGAACTCGCTTGAGAGGCGTAGGTTCGTCCTACTGAAGCTAGGCCACCGCGCGTAAACTACGCCACGGCGAGTAAAGTTTTGACCTGACTTTGCAGGGCGGCCGAATTTGATTTGGAAATTACGGCACTGATCCCGGCTTCCTGCACATCGCCCTGCTGAACGGCGTCGGGTACCAGGTAAATAAAACAATGGGGACCTGAAACATTCTGGCGCGAAGTTCGCTCGCGGTCTGCAGACGTTCATACGGGGCATAGCGATATCAAGAATAATCAAGTCAGGATTGAGGTGCTTGGCTTTTTCGAGAGCGTCAATTCCATCGACAGCTTCGCCGCAAACCGTAAACCCGGGCTGACTTTCCGAAAAATGACGGGTCGCCAAGCGGATTAATTCGCTGTCGTCCACCAGCAAAATGTATTTTGTCACCTTATCTGCCGAACCAGA
>JAUTXJ010000322.1 GCA_030838075.1 Acidobacteriaceae bacterium | reverse complement strand
TTCGTTAACCGGTGTCATTCCCGTTGGTGCATTCCTTGCCGAGCATTTCTGGTCCAATAGCGCCGCGTTAGTCAGCGCCGAAAAATACAATCATACTTCCGAGGATTTGCAGACCATTCCGTACCGCGTTTTCGTCGAGTGGCTTTTTATTTTTCTGCCCATTCTGTATCACGGCGGTTACGGCGTGTACATCTGGCTGCGCGGCCAGTCGAACGTTTCGCAATATCCCTGGGTGCGCAACTGGCTCTACACTTTGCAACGCTGGACCGGCCTCGTGGCCTTCGTCTATATCGGCTGGCATCTTTACACCGAGCGCTGGATTACTCACGGGCGTTCCACCTACGCAACCGTCGCCAATGATTTGCTCAATCCATGGTATCTCGCATTTTTCGTCGTTGGTGTGCTTGCTTCATCCTTTCACCTCGGCGTCGGCATCTGGAATTTTCTTTGCAAATGGGGACTTGCTGCCACAGCTCGCGCACAACGCGCCGCCGGACAGCTCGGCGTCTTCATCGGAGTAGTTTTTAGCGTCGTCGGCGTGTTGATAATTTTAAGTTTTCGCCTGGACTGGCACCCGTTTGCTTCGTACTTACCGAAATGAGTCAGCGCTAGCCAAATGAGACAGCCCAAAATTATCGTGGTTGGCGGCGGCCTGGCCGGACTGATGGCCACCATTCGCGTCGCCGAAGCAGGCGTCCCCGTCGATTTGTTTTCTATCGTTCCGGTGAAGCGCTCGCACTCCGTCTGCGCGCAAGGCGGCATCAACGCCGCAAAAAATCAAAAAGGCGAAGGCGACAGCATCGCCAAGCACTTCGACGACACCATTTACGGCGGCGACTTTCTGGCCAATCAGCCGCTCGTCAAGCGCATGTGCGAAGCCGCTCCCGGCATCATCGATCTTCTCGATCGCATGGGCGTCATGTTTAATCGCACGCCGGAAGGATTGCTGGACTATCGCCGTTTCGGCGGCACGTTATATCACCGAACTGCTTTTGCTGGCGCCACCACCGGACAACAACTTCTTTACGCTCTCGATGAACAAGTCCGCAGGCATGAATCCGAAGGCAAAGTTCAGAAATACGAAGGCGCGACATTTCTTTCGGCCGTAATCGACGACTCCGGAGTATGCCGCGGCATCTGCTCCATGGATTTGCGATCCATGGAAGTCACCACACACGCGGCCGACGCCGTAATTTTTGCTACCGGCGGAATTGGAGCGATTTTCGGACGCTCCACAAATTCCGTTGTCTGCACCGGCTCTGCGCAATCCGCTCTGTTTCAGCAAGGAGTTGATTACGCCAACGGGGAATTCATTCAAGTTCATCCCACCGCCATTCCCGGCGAAGACAAGCTGCGTTTAATGAGCGAATCGGCGCGCGGCGAAGGCGGCCGCGTGTGGGTGCCTAAAAATCCCAACGACCAGCGCCCCCCGCGAACCATTCCCGAAGGTGAACGCTTTTATTTTCTCGAAGAGTGGTACCCGAAATACGGCAATCTCGTCCCGCGCGATATCGCCACGCGCGCCATCCATCGCATCGTTTATCAGGAGCACCTCGGGTTGCACGGCAAAGCCGCTGTGTATCTTGACGTCACCCACATTCCGCGCGAAACGCTCGATCGCAAGCTCGAAGGTATTCTCGAAATTTACGAAAAGTTTTTGGGCGTCGATCCGCACGTCGAACCCATGCAGGTTTTTCCCGCCATGCACTACACCATGGGCGGCATCTGGATAAATGGGCAGGACCAGGCCACCAGCGTGCCCGGAATTTATGCTGCCGGCGAATGCGAATATCAATATCACGGCGCCAATCGCCTGGGCGCCAATTCACTGGTCTCCTGTATTTTTGGCGGCGGTCTCGCTGGACCAGCTGCAGTGAAATATGCCGCAAACTTGCAGACGGGAACGGAAGCTGTGTCGTCCACGGTTTTTGAAAATGAGAAAAAGCGCCAGCAGGAAAAAAATCAGATGCTCATTTCCAATCAGGGCTCCGAAAATCCCATCACCATCTGGCGAGAACTCGGCGACATCATGACCGAGCATGTCACCGTGACGCGCATCAACAAAAATCTGGAATTGGCGGACTCCAAAATTAGAGATCTACAGGCGCGTTATCACAAAATCAATCTCAGCGACCGCACTAAATGGTCTAACCAGACCCTGAATTTCGCGCGCGAGTTGGAAAACATGCTGGTTCTCGCTCGTGTCGTGACGCTTGGCGCGCTGCAGCGCAACGAATCGCGCGGCGCTCACTACAAGCCGGATTTTCCGGAACGCGATGACGCCAACTGGCTCAAAACCACTCGCGCCAGATTCAGCGACGGCGAAATTCAGTTGACCTATGAGCCAGTCGACATTTCACAGATTCCCCCACGGCCGAGGCGTTATGACGCCGCTAAATAACCTCCGGGCAAAGAAGTTGTGTGGCGCGGCAAGAGGTTGCTATGCCCAATAAAACCGACAAAAAAGAAGTCCTCGTCAAAGTGAAGCGGCAGTCGGCTCCCAAAGTATCTCCGCACTGGGAGGAATTTCGGCTGCAATGGCGCCCGTATATGAACGTCATCATTTGTCTGCGCGATATCAGCGAGAATCCCGTCACCAGCGATGGCCGCCCAACCACGCCAGTCTCCTACGATTCGAATTGTCTCGAAGAAGTCTGCGGCTCCTGCGCGATGCTGATTAACGGCAAAGCGCGAATGGCTTGTTCCGCGCTAGTCGATCAGTTGGACCAGCCCATTCGCATCGAGCCCCTGACGAAATTTCCCGTGGTGCGCGATCTCTCCGTCGACCGCCAGTTCATGTTTGAAAGTCTGAAGCGCGTCAAGGCCTGGATTCCCATCGACGGCACCTACGATCTTGGCGAAGGCCCACGCGTTCCGCCAGAAATTCAGGAAAAAGGCTACCCGCTTTCGCGTTGCATCACTTGCGGCAATTGCCTGGAAGTCTGCCCGCAGGTGAACGAGCACAATCCGTTCATGGGCGCCGCCATTTTCAGCCAGGTGCGTCTCTTCAACATGCATCCCACCGGAAAAATGCATGCCAAAGAACGCATCGCAGCGGCAATGGGCAACGGCGGCATCGAAGATTGCGCCAACGCGCAAAATTGCGTTGTGGCCTGCCCCAAAGGCATCCCGCTGACGGAATCACTGGCGGAAATAAATCGCGAAGCCTGGAAACAATCGCTATTCGGCTGGCTGGCCGGCTAATTTCTCACTACCACAGTGGTTTAACACCACATCGCGCCCAATTTTCCTTCCGCCGCGTTCAATTTCGTTTACAATCTGCCTTCGCTCACCATCTGGAGAACAAATGACCCGCGCCTTTGTTTTGGTTTTTGCATCGATTTCTGTTTCGGCGATTGCAGGTTTGGCTATCTTCGCGGTCTCCGTTTCAGAAAAAGCCCGCAAACTCCATTTTTCTTCTATCGTTGTAGACACCCACGACGACACCACGCAACGGTTCCTTGATGGCAAATTCGATCTAGGCGCCCGCACCAATACCGGCAGCATTGATATTCCCCGCATGAAAGAAGGCGGCCTGACCGCGATCTTCTTTTCCATCTGGATTCCCAGCAAAGTCACCGGCCCCGAAGCGGTGCGTCGCGCTCTCCAGCAGATCGAAGCGGTTCGCGACCAAGTCCGTAAGCATCCAAATGACCTCGTCCTGGCCACCACCGCCGCACAAATTCGCGAAGCAAAAAAGAAAGGTCAGATCGCCGCGCTCATGGGCGTGGAAGGCGGTCACATGATCAACAGCGATCTCGAAGTGCTGCGAAAGTTTGCCGGTCTCGGCGTTCGCTACATGACCCTTACGCATAGCGGAAACGATGAGTGGGCGGATTCTTCCACCGACAAAGCTGTTCACAACGGACTCACCGATTTCGGCAAGGACGTGGTCCGAGAAATGAATCGCCTCGGCATGATGGTGGACATCTCTCATGTCAGCGACAAAACCTTTGCCGACGCCATAGCCGTCAGCAAAGCTCCCATGATCGCTTCGCACTCCTCCTGCCGCGCGATTTGCGACGCTCCTCGCAACATGACCGACGAAATGATGAAAGCTCTCGCTGCCAAGGGCGGCGTGGTGCAGATTAATTATCACGTCGGCTTTCTAAGCCAGGAATTTCGCGATGCGGAAAAGGCTGACCCTAAAATCAATGCCGCCATCGAGCAGGAAGTAACCAAACGCTGTGGCGATAACGAGGCTTGCCAACTCCTCGAAGGCGACAAGCTCACCCGCGAAGCCGTCGAGCAGGGCAAATTGCCGCGCGTCGGCTACGACAAAATCATCGAGCACATCGATCACGCCGTAAAAGTTGCTGGCGCCGACCACGTCGGCCTCGGCTCCGATTTCGACGGTGCCAACATGCCCTACGGCATGGAAGACGCCAGCAAGTTGCCGCTCATTACCGAGGCTTTGCTCAAAAAGGGCTATTCCGAGAGTGACGTAAAGAAAATTCTGGGCGAGAATACTCTGCGCGTTATGAGTGAAGTGGAGCGCGTCAGCCGCGATCTGAATGCGACCAGTAAGAATCAGTCCAGTTCGCCGCGCGCGAAAAAGAGGGAAGCGAAATGAATAAATTTGCCATTTTAATAGCAGCAGGTATCGTTTCTGCAGCCATCCCAGCCTCAGCGCAAACTGGGAGCACAGCTCCCGCTAAGCCGAAATCTTCCACGGCGCAAAAATCGACCGCCGCGAAACCCAGCTCAACCGCCGCAAAATCCTACGATCGCGCTTTACTTCAGCCAGCGCTATTAAAAGACAAAGCCCCGGAAACCTACCAGGTGAAATTTGAAACCAGCAAAGGCGATTTTACCGTTTCCGTCACGCGCGCATGGGCACCGCTGGGAGCGGACCGTTTTTACAATCTCGCCAAGCATCATTTTTTTGATAATGAGAGTTTTTTTCGGGTGCTCAACGGTTTCATCGCGCAATTCGGAATCAGCGCGTATCCTGCTTTGAATCCCGTGTGGGAGAAGGCCACTATAAAGGACGACCCAGTCACGCAAAGCAATAAGAAGTACTTCCTCACTTTTGCGACCGCCGGCCCAAACACCCGCACGACTCAGCTGTTCATCAATCTGGCTGACAACCCGCGCCTGGACGGCATGGGCTTCGCCCCGTTTGGCCAGGTCACCGAAGGAATGAACGTAGTGGATAGCCTCTACGCTGACTACGGCGAAGGCGCCCCAAGCGGCAGTGGCCCCAACCAGGACGAGATTCAAAAACAGGGCAAAGCCTATCTGGACAAGAACTTCCCCAAGCTCGATTTCATCAAGACCACCACGTTAACCCCAGCGCCGAGTCCAGCGACGCATAGAACTTTGCCCGCGAAGAAGACCGTGCCCGCGCCCAAACCATAGCCACATTTCACGTTTGGTTGGTCGCACACGAGACCTGACGCCCGCTTCGCCCATGTATCAGCAATTTGAATACTTCTAAACAAATCTTTGACAAGTCTGTGATTTGACACTCCTTGGATAACCGTCGTATTCTGTTGTGGATGAGTATTTGTTGCCAGATGGTCTGTTGTGCGTGTACATGCAACGCTGCGTGTTGCACCGACCACAGCTCTGGCCCAACCGTTTCCGAACTTAACGTATAAATACTAAAAAGTTCCGAAGCCCACGTTGCCAGAGCACTGGTGAATGTGGGCTTTTTCTTTTTAGGGATGAATTTACGGGAAACATTTACAGGTGAATCGTTCATGGGTGAAGTTATTCCAGATAAATCGTCTGAAGATAAGCCAAACCAGGCTCAGCCGGTCGAAACCAAAGCACAGCGCGTCGAGCGCCTCAAGCGCTCCAAAAATGCCTGGGACCATTTCGATGAGATCCAGCAGTTCGCCCGCACCGGATTCGATTCCATTCCGCCCGAATGGCTCGGCACTTATTTTCGCTCCTGGGGCGTTTACACCCAGGGCGACGGAGTCGGCGTAATTGGCGGCAAAAATGGCGAAGGCAAGGCCATGCCGTTTTTCATGGTGCGCATCCGCATCCCCAACGGCTTAATGACCAGCCAGCAAGTGCGCACCATCGCGAACCTCGCGGAAAAATACGGCCGCGGCGTCGCGGACATTACCGTTCGGCAAAACATTCAACTGCACTGGGTCACCATAGAATCGCTGCCCGAAGTATTGCAAAGTCTCTGGAACGTCGGCCTCACCACCACGGGCGCCTGCGGCGACGTTGCGCGCAACATCACCGGCTGCCCCCTCGCCGGTCTCGACGGCGAGGAAATCATTGACGCCTCCCCCCTCGCGCTGCAAATAGACCGCGAACTCGGAGGTAATTCCGAGTTTTACAATCTGCCGCGCAAATTCAAAATTTCCATTACCGGCTGCCGCCATTGGTGCTCCTATCCGGAAATCAACGACATCGGCCTCACCGCCACGACTCGGCGTCGCGCAGGAAAGTCCGAAGTAGGCTTCACGCTGCGCGTCGGTGGCGGCCTTTCCACCAATCCTCACCTCGCGGTCGCACTCGACGCTTTCATCAAGCCTGAACAAGTTATTCAGGTAGTTCGTGGTGTCGCCGAAATATTCCGCGCCAGCGAAGTCTTGCGAGTGAGCAGGGAAAAGGCCCGCCTCAAATTTCTCTTCCTGGAACATGGCTGGACCGCCGACACTTTTCTGGCCGAATTGCAGCAGCGCATCGGCTTTTCTCTCGATCCCGGCGAAAGGGAAGACATCCCCGCCGACATCCATCGCGACCACGTGGGCGTGCATGCTCAGAAGCAGCCCGGTCTCGTGTACGTGGGCGCATCGGTATTGCGCGGGCGCATCACTCCGCAACAATTAAATCTCGCCGCTGACCTTGCCGACCGCTACGCCGATGGTCACGTTCGCAATACCGTGATGCAAAACCTGCTCATCGTGAACGTCCGCAAAGAAAGTGCCTCGCTCGTCGCGGACACACTGACGGCCGCAGGCTTGCCTGTTCAAGCTTCCGTTTTTGCGCGCGGCACCATTTCCTGCACCGGCTCGGAATTCTGCAAGCTAGCCCTTACCGAAACCAAAAGCTTCGCCCGCTGGCTCACCGAGGAACTCGAAGACCGCTTGCCGGCCTTCGAAGAGCAACTCAAATTGCACATCACCGGCTGCCCCAACAGTTGCGGCCAGCACTGGATCGCCGACATCGGCATCGAGGGCAAGAAAATCAAGCACAACGGGAAAATGGTCGACGCCTATTACTTCTGCGTCGGCGGCAGCGTTGGCCAGTTCGCTGCCATCGCGCGCCCCGTTGGCTATCGCTGCACGGCGGACACCGTGCCTGATGCCATTGAAAGGCTGCTCGAAGGTTTCAACACACGCCGCGAAGGAAGCGAAAATCTGCGCCAGTTCTTCGGCCGCCATTCCAACGAAGAACTGCGCGCCCTCTTGGCCGGCACGTTCATTGGTGCCGTCGACCGCGACGTTTCGCTCGGCCCCGTACCCTATGGTGTGGAAGGGTAGTGGCGAAAGAAAAACATGAGCCTCTTTCCCATTTTCGCGAAGTTGCAAGGCCGACTGGTCGTGGTCGTCGGAGGCGGCAACATTGCAGCTGGCAAAATTCCCGGTCTGTTGCAAGCTCAGGCTCGCGTGCGCGTCATCGCTCCTCAAATTAATTCACAGATTTCAGCATGGGTAGACGTCGGTGAAATTGAGTGGCTTGAAAAAGAATTTGCGTCCGCTGATTTACAAGACGCTTCTTTAGTCGTTGCCGCGACTTCTATTCCAGCTGTAAACGCCGCAGTGTTTCACGCCGCCGAAGACCGCGGTATTCTCTGCAACGCCGTCGACGACATCGCCAACTGCCATTTCTACTATGGCTCCATCGTGCAGCGCGGAGATCTGCAAATCGCCATCTCCACGAACGGAAAAAGCCCCGCCCTTGCACAGCGCTTGCGAAAGGAATTGGAGCAGCAATATCCCGCGGAATATGCCGCGTGGCTCGATTCCCTGGGCGATGTTCGCGAGAAACTCCGCGCCAGCTCGGATCCGAAAGAAAACTTCGAAGAAAATAAAGCCATTCTCCATCGCCTCGCGAGCCCAGAGATGTTCTCTCGTTTCATTCGCTCGCAAGCCCGCGAATCCGCCTCGACGAAATCCGGCCGCCAAGCTCCGGGCACGGTTTATCTAATCGGCGCCGGCCCCGGCGACCCGGAATTGCTAACCGTAAAAGGTACCCGACTGCTGGCCGTCGCCGACATTGTCCTGCACGATTCCCTCGTCAGCGCCGAAATTTTAGCGCTGATTTCACCGCGCGCCGAAATCATCGACGTCGGCAAGCGCGCTGGCCGCAAATTGCTTACCCAAGACGAAATCAATTCGCTCATGATCTCCTACGCGGAAAGCAGAACCACGGTCGTTCGCCTCAAAGGTGGCGATCCCTCCATGTTCGGTCGAGGCGGCGAAGAGTTGGAAGCTCTGCGCCGCGCAAATATTCCGCACCAGGTCGTTCCAGGCATCAGCGCCGCATTGGGAGCCGCCGCAGCCGCCGGAATATCGCTCACCGACCGACGCGTGGCGTCTCAAGTGCTCTTCAGCACCTTTTCGCGAAGCCCCGAGCACGGCGAGCTCAAATGGAGCGCGCTCACAGCCGATACCACCCTGGTGCTCTACATGCCCGGCTCGGATTACGCCGAAGTCGCCGAACGCTTACAAAACAGCGGCCTGCCTGCCGATTTGCCCTGCGTCATCGTCTCGCGCGCCACGCAAGCGCAGCAGCAAGTGCGCTGGTCCACGGTCGGCAGCCTCGCAGCGGAAGAAAAACTGCCCGCCCCCGCCCTTTTTATTGTCGGCCGCGTCGCATCGCACCAAGTCGCGGAACTCAGCGAATCCTTCTGGACGCCGCGCGAATTAGAGACCTCTCGCCAACCGGAATCCATCGCATAAATATTGGAGAACAAGAAATGACCACATCTGACGCCACAGTCGAAAAGAAATCAGAGAAATCCTCCGCCACTAAAATCTCATGGGACACCTGGGCGGTGCTGACAGCTTTCGTAGCAGCACTGTTAATCCGCTTCGGCGTCGTGAAGCACATTCCCTGGTGAACCTGGCAACCGAGTAGCCACGACCAGCAACACTATTCGCATTTGAAGGAGAGCTTTGATGTCCGAGACGTTCGCAATCCCGCAGGTCAAGCAAGTCCAGGTAAAGCAGGCGCAGCCCAACCTGCAATTCCTTCGCGTCATTCCCGGCATTCTCCTGTTGGCTGCCATCGGCTACGCCGGAAAGTTGCTGGAGCAAAACGTGGGCAAGTACGCCAAATCCCACCACTGGATTTTCCCCAACATTGAATACGTTTTGTGGGCCATCCTGCTGGGGCTGGCGATTTCCAACACTGTGGGTGTTCCCGCGATTTTCCGGGCCGGCGTGTCCACCTATGAATTCTGGCTCAAGGTCGGCATCGTGCTGCTTGGCGCGCGCTTCCTGCTAGGCGATGTTTTAAAACTCGGCGGCGTCAGCCTCGCGCTGGTGGCCATCGAAATAACTGGCGCCATCGCTTTCATGACCTTGCTCGGCCGCCTGTTTCACCTCAAGCCTAAACTCACCACGCTGCTCGCAGTAGGCTCCGCGGTCTGCGGTGTCAGCGCCATCATCGCCACCCAAGGCGCCATCGACGCCGACGAAGAAGATTCTTCGTTCGCCATCGCCGCCATCCTCGCACTCGGCGCGCTAGCGTTATTCACGTTTCCGCTGATCGGCCACGCACTCCATTTGAGCGATCATGCCTACGGCCTCTGGGCTGGCCTCGCAGTAGATAACACCGCCGAAGCTTCCGCCGCAGGCGCGCTCTACTCCGACGCCGCTGGCAAGCTCGCTGTCCTAGCCAAGACCACCCGCAACGCCATGATCGGCTTCGTCGTTCTTGCCTATGCGATTTACTGGGCCGGTCAAGGCCAGGCCAAAACCGTAAAAAACAAAGCCGCCTTCCTCTGGCAGAAATTTCCCAAATTTGTTTTAGGTTTTCTCTTGATCTCTGTCCTCGCCACTTATCACTTTTTCTCCAAAGACCAAGTCACCGCGTTAGCGAATCTTTCTCGCTGGGCCTTCCTGCTCACTTTTGCCGGCGTCGGCCTTCGCACCAATTTCCGCGAAATGCGCAAACAAGGCCTGCGCCCCTTCGCAGTAGGCGCCATCGGCGAAGTAGCGATCGCTGTCTTTACTCTGGGCTTAGTAATCGGCGCGCAAAAAATCTGGGGTTGGTGACGGGGCGAAAACTTAAGCCGGTGCGGGGCGGTGGTTTTTTCCGGAATTTTTGGGGCCCCTCAATTGCCGCTACAGTCCCAGCACGGTCACTAATTCCTTCACCGAAGCCGACGACTTTTGCAGCATCGCATTTTCTTCCGCGCTCAGCTTGATCTGAATAATTTCCTCGACGCCCTTCGCGCCCAACTTTACCGGCACGCCCACGAACAAGCCCTTAATCCCGTACTCGCCTTCAAGATAAACCGCGCACGGCAGTATTTTTTTCTTGTCCTTCAAAATAGCTTCGACCATTTCGACCGCGGCCGCGGAAGGCGCGTAATACGCCGACCCGGTCTTCAGCAAATTAACAATCTCCGCACCGCCCTTGCGCGTGCGTTCCACAATCGCGTCAATCCGTTCTTTGGGCAGCAAATCCGGCAGCGGAATTCCCGCCACGGTCGAGTATCGCGGCAGCGGCACCATGTCATCGCCATGTCCGCCGAGCACAAACGAATGCACATTCTCAACGCTCACTTTGCATTCCATGGCCACAAACGTACTCATGCGCGCCGAATCCAAAACGCCGGCCATGCCCATCACGCGATGTTTCGGAAATCCGCTCACCTTAAACGCCGCCTGCGCCATCGCGTCCAGCGGATTGGTCACCACGATAATGATGCAATTCGGCGAGTGCTTCACAATCTGTTCCACGACGGCCTTCACCACATCGTAGTTAGCTTTCAACAAATCATCGCGGCTCATTCCTGGTTTGCGTGGAAAGCCCGCGGTAATCACCACAATGTCGCTGTTAGCGGTCCCGCTGTAGTCGCCGGTATTAGTAGAAATTCCGGTCGCATGCGAATCCGTTCGCGTGATCGGCCCGGACTCCATCATGTCCAATGCTTTTCCCGCGGGCACGCCGTCCAGAATATCTGTGATCACTACGTCCGCCAGATCCGCATCCACAATCCTCTGCGCTGTCGTCGAGCCCACAAATCCGCTACCCACCACGGTAACTTTCTTGCGCATTTCTCAGTCTCCCGAATTTCCACGATGTACTGCTTGCAATGTTGTCTGCAAAATTCACTTACAGTGTTGCGTGCGTACTGATGTGCAACCCCGGCAGCAATGTCACGTGCGCGAAGAAACCGCCGCCGCGGTGCCCATGTTCTCGATAATCGCCGACGCAAAAGCCGCCGTGCCTACCTTGGTCGCGCCAGGCATCAACCGTTCCAAATCATAAGTAACACGTTTCTGCTGAATCGTCCTGGCAATGCCGCCTTCAATCAGCTTCGCGGCCTCGCCCCATCCCAGAAAATCAAACATCATCGCGCCCGACAGCATCACCGAGCTCGGATTGATCACATCTTTGTCCGCGTATTTAGGCGCGGTCCCGTGCGTCGCTTCAAACACCCCGAATCCATCGCCAATGTTCGAACCCGGCGCCATTCCCAGCCCGCCCACCTGCGCCGCGCATGCGTCCGATAGATAATCGCCATTCAGATTCGATGTCGCCAGCACGCTGTACTCATCCGCCCGCAGCAGCACCTGCTGGAACACCGAATCCGCAATGCGATCGTTGATCAACAATTTCTTCTTCCACTGTCCCTTGCCGTGCGTACCGTAAATCGTGTCGAGAGTGTGCTTCACTTCCGCATAAATAGTCTTCTTGAAATCTTCGGTTGCTTGCTCCAGCCCCGGTTCGACCAGCGCGGCATTTTCTTCCACGCTCAATTGAGCATTTTTATCCAGATTGTCGATGATCCAGCTTTCGCGTTCGGTGATCGTCTGCGCCCGAAATTCTTCTCGAGCCAGGTCATATCCCCAATCACGAAACGCGCCCTCGGTAAATTTCTGAATATTGCCTTTGTGCATCAGCGTCACGCTCGGCCGCTTGTTCAGCAACGCAAATTTGATCGCGCGCCGCACCAGCCGCTTCGTGCCAAAAGGCGAGATCGGTTTTATTCCCACGCCCGAATCCCAGCGAATCTGCTTCTTGCCATCCTTCAACATGTCGTGGTTCAAAAATTCCAGCAACTTCTTGGCGTCCGCAGTCCCGGACTTCCACTCAATCCCGATGTACACGTCTTCCGTGTTTTCTCGAAATATGATAATGTCCATTTTTTCCGGCTGCCGCACCGGAGAGGGAACTCCCGCGTAGTAACGCACCGGCCGTTCGCAAGAATACAGATCCAGAATCTGCCGCAGCGCCACATTCAACGAACGAATCCCCCCGCCCACTGGCGTCGTTAGCGGCCCCTTGATGGCCACCCGAAAATCGCGAATCGCTTCCACCGTTTCGTCCGGCAGCCACTCCTTGAAAGTATTGAACGCCTTCTCTCCCGCGAACACCTCGAACCACGCCACGCGCCGTTTCCCGCCGTAAGCCCGCTCCACCGCCGCATCAAAAACGCGCCTTGACGCCTTCCAGATATCCCGCCCGGTGCCGTCGCCCTCGATAAAGGGAATCACCGGAACGTCCGGCACTTGTAGCTCGCCCCCGCTATATCCAATAGCTTGACCGCCCGCAGGAACCACTTGCCCGTTATACGAACTCTTCATGAACCCAAATCCTCCGAAGATTGCCGTTTCATGTCTTGCGTAACCATGCGTGATTTTACGCCCGTGCAGGACTGAAAAACATATCACACCTGTGCGTGATTCGCCTGCAAGATGCCAGGAGATGCCACGAGATGAATGTTAAAAAAACTTAAGGGGCAGCATCGCAAAAACGCCGCCCCTCATTAAAAGCCTTCTAATAAAACCGCTAAAACAATCGCGTCTAGAACATGTTCCACAAAAACTGGTTATACACTTCGTGGTGATACTGCACTTCCGGCACCTTAACAAACGTTCCCAATTGCCGCGAACAACGATCCGCCGCCGCCTCCTTCAAATCCACATAGCGCCCCTTCACATCCTCGCCCAATAACTTCGTGGCCCAATCCGATTTCTTGAAATGGTCGATGGCGGTATAAATATTGTCCGGCAAATAGCGCTCCGCTTGCCGCAGATTCTTGATCTTCGCCGTGTCGCCGTCGAGCCCGGTTTTAAAAATCGAATACATCACCAGGTAAGGATTCGCGTCCGGCGCAACCGACCGAACTTCCACGCGCGAGCTCTTCTCATTGCCAATCGGGATTCGAATCATGGATCCGCGATCTACCGCCGAAGCCTTGATTTGGTTGGGCGCTTCAAAGTGCGGATCCAAGCGTCGATAAGCGTTCACGCTAGCATTCAACAGCAAACAAATATCGTTGCCATGCGTCAAAATGCGATCCACAAACGCCCATCCAAACTTGCTGAGCTTTTCCTCACCCTTCGGATCCCAGAATAAATTCTTCGTCCCCTTGCTGATGGAAACGTTGGTGTGCATGCCGTTTCCATTCACGCCCACCACCGGCTTCGGCAAAAAGCTGGCCGTCATTCCCATACCTGTAGCCACCTGACGGCAAATCAATTTGTAGAGTTGAATCTGATCTGCTGCTGCCACCACTTCGCCGTAGCCATAATTAATTTCAAACTGTGAAGGCGCAACTTCCGGGTGATCTTTCTCGTTCTGAAATCCCATCGCCCGCTGCACTTCCGCGGTAGTGTCGATAAAAGTCCTCAGCGGATCGCCAGGCAGGGAATGATAATAGCCGCCGGTATTCACATACTCGAATTTGCTAGTTTCGTGATACCGCGCCTCGGCATCCGCGCCATTAAATAAAAATCCCTCAATTTCGTTCGCCGCGTTCAGCGTGTAGCCATCCGTTTTATTCAGCTCATTGGCGTAGCCCTTCAGCACCCCGCGAATGTCCGCACTATACGGCGAGCCGTCCTTATCAATCACCTCGCCGAATACCAGCACCTTGCCCGCGCCAAAAATATCCGACGGCCCCCAATAAAAAGCGCCCCAGTCCATAGCCAATCGCAAGTCACTCTCGCGCTGCGCCGTAAATCCGCGAATCGACGACCCGTCAAAGGTGAGGTTGTCCCAGCTCTTGATCAAAAATTTCTTGTCGTAGTCCAGCATGTGCAGCCGGCCTTCCAGGTCGCTGAACAGTACCGTAACCGCCTTGATTCGCTTTTCATCGGTCAGATACTTGATGCGCTCTTCCTGGATTTTGTGCGGCGCCACGCGGGCCTTGCGTTGTTCTTTGGCCTTCAGATTCATTTCCTCGAGTTCGTCATAGGAATGAGTGAGGAAATTGCGCAGTTCGTTGGACATGATGCTCCTTGAAAAGGGAATTGTAAGGCAATCGGCGTGGCTATTTGCGTTGGCGGAGTTCCGGCCTCGGCGTTAGGGTAATCCCGGTCGTCGCCACCGTCAAAACAGAAAATCCAAATCATCAAATCGAAATATTTAATGATCACTGTTCGTTTCTAATGTAAACAACCCGGCCCTCAGTCGTAATACTCCTGCCCCAGATGCGTAATCAAATCTTCGCCCATCATCCAGCGCAACGTATTTTTCAGCTTCATCGACTGAATGAACAAATCGTGCTCCGGATAAAGCCCCGGCGCGGTCATCGGCGACTTAAAGTAAAAGCTCAGCCACTCTTGTATTCCGCGCATTCCAGAGCGTTGCGCCAGGTCCAGAAACAATACCAAATCCAAAACAATGGGCGCCGCCAGAATCGAATCGCGGCACAAAAAGTCCACCTTGATCTGCATCGGGTAGCCCAGCCATCCGAAAATATCTATATTGTCCCAGCCTTCTTTATTGTCGCCGCGCGGAGGATAGTAGTTGATGCGCACCTTGTGATGCATCTTTCCGTAAAGCTGCGGATAAAGTTCCGGCTGCAAAATATATTCAAGCGCGCCCAGCTTCGATTCTTCCTTGGTCTTGAACGAACCGGGGTCCTCCAGCACCTCTCCGTCGCGATTTCCCAGGATGTTGGTGGAGAACCAGCCGTCCAGCCCCAGCATCCGCGCTTTAAAAGCCGGCGCCAGAACCGTTTTAATCAGCGTTTGTCCGGTCTTGAAATCTTTCCCCGCGATGGCCACACTATTTTTCTGCGCCAGCTTCTGAATCGCCGGAATATCCACGCTCAAGTTAGGCGAGCCATTCGCATAAGGCACACCGCTCGTCACCGAAGCCCAAGCATAAAGCATCGATGGCGCGATCGACGGGTGATTAGCTTTCATCCCCGCCTCAAATTTTTCCGGCGTGGAATGCACTTCTTCCGGCTTCAAAAACGACTCGGTCGATCCGCACCAGCACGTCACCAGTCGCGAAACGCCCGACGATTTACGGAATTTCTCGATGTCCTCTTTGATCTGCAATGCCAGTTCGTACTTATTCTTGCCTTTTTTGATGTTCGGCCCGTCGATTAGCCTTACGTAGTTGTGGTCGAATGCCGCCTTCATGGGCTTAATGGTGGAAAGAAAAGTTTTGACCTTGGCCAGGTCCTGCAGATTCAAAACGCCCGCATTCGCCGCCGATTCATAAGCGTTGTCATTGAAAATATCCCACCCCGCAAACACCAGATCGTTCAACTCGCTCAGCGGCACAAACGACTTGATCGCCGGCGTGCGCCCTTCCGTGCGTTTGCCCAGCCGAATAGTTCCCAACTGCGTCAGCGAACCCACGGGGTTCGATTCACCTTTGCGTACCAGCTCCACTCCCGCCATAAATGTAGTGCTCACCGCGCCCATTCCCGGCAGCAATACACCGAGCTTTCCCTTGGCCGGAGCGATTTTTCCAGGCTTTTTCATGCCTCTCCTTTTAAATTGTCGTTTGCCCAAAGGCAATCGCGCACAAACCCATCGTAAATTGAGTTCATCAATTGAAACGATGCAACAGAAGCGCTTCATTACCCCAAACAAACCAGTAATGATGAGCGAACCGCCCCCGTTTTGCAAATTCAAGCTAATGCGGAGAATTAAATTGGGGTCAAAACCGGTTTTATCCCGAAGTGGTCTGGTACGGTTGGCGGCAGATTCAGATACGTTTGACTGCCTAATCTGCTTCCTCTTGGGTACACACCCCCAGTCTCCCGTTGCCGATAGCAACAGTTGTAGTCAAACTTGTCTAGCGCCCTTAGCTTCGCTCCGTCAATTGGTCTGTGGTGCGGTCAGCAGCTTATCCCCGGAGTGCGCTTCAATTGTCATTCCCGTGGTCATCCGCCAATCAACGTCATTGACGTACACCCCGGCCTTCCGCCCTTGACTGTCCTGGAACATCAACAAGTCGCCGTCTCTCTGGTACTTGGCGACTTCATAGATGTGGCCCGATTTTGTTACCAGGATCGTCGCTGTTTCGCTACTCTGCCCATTGTTGGGCGGCTGTCCAATGACGCGCAGACCACCTCCTGCGCCTTGGCTTGCGGTGCTGGAGTTCTTGTTGACCGCCAGTTGTACCGCGTTTGCGCGCGGCGCTGAGTGGTATCCGCTTGGCCGTGTATATGAAGCGTATGGTGGACGATCCGGATGACTTACTTGCGCCAGACTTCGCGGTATCACGATGTCATCCATCAACCGGAGTTCCAGCGGCTCCTCTCCCTTCAACGTCGGTCTCGGCCCACGGAACGGCAAGCTCACCACTTTCCAGGGCCACAGGGGTGGAATCATCCACTCGACCACATCGCGTGTCGGGTGACCTTTGCCATCGATCCCGCCTTGCTTGTCCACCTTATAACCGCGGGCCAGGATCACCTTTGCCGGGACAGGCAGGTCCCCGCTCGGCAGGATTACCCGGTCAAACGTAATCTTCAGGTAGCCCTTCCCCACGAAATGCCCCGGCTCCTTATCCGCTTCCAAATGTCCTCCCAGCATGCTGCCTCTCGGGAACAGGGGCCTGCCGAACTGCTGCATGGTTCTCAAGTGACACAACACCGGGTCACCGATCGCTGCTGTCGCCGAAGAGAAATTCGGCTCGTCTAACGTACATTGCAGCAGCGTACCCGCCGGCACCAACTGATCCTGTGCATGGATCGCTGGTACCCACACG
Source organism: Acidobacteriaceae bacterium (assembly GCA_030838075.1). Lineage (GTDB taxonomy): Bacteria > Acidobacteriota > Terriglobia > Acidiferrales > UBA7541 > Acidiferrum. The sequence continues at coordinate 2,069 of JAUTXJ010000322.1, read as the reverse complement.
AGTAGCGTCGCCACACTCACCAAAACGCCAATGAGTTGTCTCATGTTCGTCCTCCAGATTGTCTTTATCTATTAACGGCTAGGGGAACTAGCCGCTTCCACCGGCAAGCACACTGGAAGCTCCTGCTGGACACACCCATGCGCCACCCGTGGTTGCCCAACCTCAACCCAGGGGTCTCGAAGAAGTTGCTGACTCCCTGTGATTTTTTTTCGTAGGCAATCTTGCGGAATCACTCTACCTATGACGGGTAACCCCAAGCTGCCGCCGCGTGAGGTGATCAGAACGTCTCGCGCGTCGTTGCGAGCAGTCTGCTGGCGGTTCGCCGAATCGACAAACTGCGGGCACAATTCTCCCCCGGTCGCCGCCGTCCGCGTGATTAAGAATTGTATCGGTTTCTGACCCTCGTACATCAAAGCGCCTAACTTGTATCGTGTTCTCTGAATCGCAAAGCAGAGATCCGAGCAAGACAAAGTTAGCGCAGTGATTTCAGTGGCTATCAATGCCACTGCTGAAAGCGGAGGGAGGGGCCCATGTCTAAATTGACCAAAAAAGTAGCGCTCGTCACGGGTGGCTCACGTGGTATTGGTGCCGCGATTGCCAAACGCCTGGCCGCGGACGGCGCCACTGTAGCGATCACCTACGCGAAAGACGCAAACGCGGCCTCCTCGGTCGTCAAATCCATCGAAGCCGCTGGCGGAAAGGCCATCGCCATTCAAGCCGATGCAGCCAATGCGCAGGCCGTTAAGGCCGCGGTGGATAAGACCGTAAGTACCTTCGGCGGGATCGACGTGCTCGTGAACAACGCCGGCACGGCCATCCCAAAGACCTTCGAGGAGACCACCCTGGAGGAGATTGACCGTATGTTTAACATCAATGTCCGCGGCGTAATGGTCGCCACTCAGGCGGCGCTGAAGCACATGAAGACCGGCGGCCGCATCATCATGATCGGCTCGTGCGTGGGCGAGCGTATGATGACCCCTGGCTTGGTGCCCTACTCAGCCACCAAAGGGGCCGTCAAGATGTTCACTCAGGGGCTCTCCAGAGAAGTAGGGAGCCGCGGCATCACCGTCAACAACGTCCAGCCCGGCCCGATCGACACAGACTTAAATCCCGCTGCAGGCGATTGGGCGACACCCCAAAAAGCCAACACAGCGCTCGACCGCTTCGGCACCCCTGACGAAGTCGCGGCGTTGGTATCCTTCGTCGCCGGCCCCGAATCCTCATACATCACCGGCGCCAACCTGACGGTAGACGGCGGCACTAACGCCTAGCCGAAAAAGACCTTCGTGCCAGGACCGAAATAATAGCGACAGCCTCTCCATCGAAGTACAAGGTGAGCAGTCACTGATCATCGCCGAGTTGGTGGGTGAGTCCTGCTAAATGCCCGTGAACCGCAGAAATGAGATCAAGGCGTCCGGAAACGCGACTACACCGGCGAATAAATAGTATTTTTCAGAAAAGGAACTCACGAGAGGAATAATTTCCGAGTAGCATACCATCCGCGAAGTACGGATTCCGCCATTGTGTTGACAGTTTCACTGATCCCTCGTTACACTCCGACACATTCGGGCCAAACGCTCAGGGCCTGTTGCACGGTCCCAAGCGAGTCCCGCCGATGTCACTCACATCATTGAAACAAGGAGGTATCGAGCCATGAAGAATATCGTTCTCGTCCACGGTGGCTTTGTGGACGGCGCGGGCTGGGAGGTCGTCTACAAGATCCTGAAGCGAGACGGTTACAGCGTCAGCATCGTCCAGAATCCGACGATATCGTTGGAGGACGACGTAGCAGTTACCAAGCGAACTCTTGCAACGCAGGACGGACCTGCAATTCTCGTTGGCCATTCCTACGGGGGAGCGGTAATCACGGAAGCCGGAAACCATCCAAAAGTTTCAGCCCTCGTATACATCGCTGCCTTCGCTCCAGACAAGGGCGAGTCGGTGGGATCGCTTATTAAGGACCCGCCGCCCGCCGCGGCCGTACCCCCGATACTGCTCCCGCAAGACGGCTTTTTGTTCCTCGACAAGTCGAAGTTCCCAGCCTCTTTCGCAGCCGACGTGGACCCAGA
>JAUTXJ010000281.1 GCA_030838075.1 Acidobacteriaceae bacterium | reverse complement strand
GGATGTCGCAGTACTAAAGGTGGAGGGGCTGGGTGAATCTCCCGCGCAATTTAGCGAAGCGTCTGACACTCGCGTTGGCAATCTGGCCTTGGTGCTGGGCCGCCACCAGGAAAATGGCTTGATGGCGTCACTCGGAGCGGTGAGCCTTGTTGCTGATTCGCGTCGCACCTGGGCGGGAGGAACACTTGATCGTTACATCCGCCTCGATGTCGCGCTATATCCTGGCTCCTCTGGAGGCAGCGTCGTTGACGTGGAAGGACGAATTATAGGCATGGCCACTGCGGCACTTTCGCGCGTGGCTCCGCTTACCGTTCCCGCCTCGACGGTGAATCGCGTAGCCGCGACGTTGCTCGAAAAAGGGCACATTCCGCGCGGTTATCTAGGGATCGGCTTGCAGCCGGTTTCGATTCCGGCAGAACTGAAGACCAAACTTTCGTTGGCAAACACCAACGGAATTATTGTGCTCAGCGTCGAGCCGGGCGGTCCCGCGGAACGCGGAGGCTTAATCATCGGCGACATTCTGGTAACTCTGGAAGGCCACGCATTGGAACAGACCGACGACTTGCAGGCGGTCTTGAATGCGGACGCGGTAGGAAAATCCAGGAAAGTTCAAGCCATTCGCGGCGGCAAACTCGTCGAGTTGTCCGTCCAAATCGCAGAACGGCCCCGCAGGAGCTGACCCCATGGCACAAGATGGATTCGGCGAAGTGGCTGAAGCTCTGCGGCGCACAACGGTGCAAGTAAGCAGCGGAGGACGAGGATTCGGATCCGGCGTTATCCTCGGTGCAGACGGATTAATCGTCACCAACGCGCATGTGGTGCGGTCTTCGCACGCCCAGGTGAAACTCTGGGACGGGGGCACGTTGGATGCTGCCGTAACGTCGCGCGATCTCTCGCGAGATTTGGCTGCCTTGCTTGCGTCCGCCTCCGGTCTGCCGGCGGCGACTCTGGCGGATTCAAGCAAAGCACGTGTGGGAGAACTTGTGTTGGCGGTTGGCAATCCGCTCGGATTCGTCGGCGCTTTGAGCACCGGGATAATTCATGCTGCAGGCTCGGTGCATGGTCTGGGCATGAGCTCGTGGCTGCAGGCCGATGTAAAACTCGCGCCGGGAAATTCCGGCGGGCCGCTAGCGAATGCCCAAGGTCGAGTCTTGGGCATCAATACGATGGTGGCTGGTGGCCTGGCGCTCGCCATCCCGAGTAATGACGTCGCGCGATTTCTCGCCGACGGGCCTTCGCATTCCGTACTTGGCATCGAGGTCCGGCCGGTGCGAATTGTTGTTCGCGATGAAAACAGGATTGGACTGTTACTGATGGGAGTCACTCCTGGAGGACCAGCCAGCATGGCGTCACTCATGATCGGCGACATCCTGGTGGGCGTCGACGGGGTGCTGTTCCGTTCTGTCAACGACCTGGAGATCGCGCTTCAGGGAACCGCTGAACGCATTATAAATCTGCTCTTTCTTCGGGGGGACAGACGAAATATTCGCCGGGTTGCGGTCAGGCTCGGGATGGCCCGTCGCGTCGCAGCATGATTCGCGTCTTGATCGTGGCGGCGTCTTCCATTTCACAGAGTGGATTGGAAAATTTGCTGCGGGCCAGCACGTCGTTGCAGGTTGTGCGCGTGCTCTCGGATTTCGGCCAGCTTTCCGAGAGCGTGGAGGAATTGCAGCCGGATGTGGTGATCGCCGAAATCACCGGTCAAGATAGAACGCTCCCGGAAGAAGTCCTGAAACTGTCGGAAGAAGCTCCGGTGCCGATCGTCCTCTTGGTGGACAACGCAAATGACGAACGGGATCTGGACGCTTTGCGTAACGGTGTCAGAGCCGTGCTGCCGCGAAATATGAGTCCAGGCGGAATAGTCGCGGCGGTGGAAGCTGTTGGAGTCGGTCTAGCTGTGCTGCTGCCCGAAGGCCTCGACACTCTTTTGCGAGAAAACACCGCGTCGCGCAGAACCGTTTCACCTCCGCTGGTTGAGGCGTTGACCCCACGTGAAATTGAAGTCCTCGGCATGATGGTTGAGGGCTGGGGAAATAAAGAAATTTCCACGCGCCTGGGCATTTCAGAACACACCGTCAAATTCCATGTGGCTGCCATAATGGGGAAGCTGAACGCCTCCAGCCGCACCGAAGCGGTTACTTCTGGAATTCGCCACGGCTTGATCATGCTCTGAAGAAATCGCGCCACAGATTCCAACCAAGAAGTTCCCTCTCAGAGATGAACGCGTGCTTTCCAAAAGCGCAGCAATGTCACGCCGACTATCAACAAAAGCGAGAACTCAATAAAGATTTTCCCTCCATCGAGCCAGTCCACGGAATTTCTCAGGTCGGGATCGGTCAGCAGACTATGAAAGAACAGTGGGAGCGCCGCGATATAAATGCCGAAATGAAATGCTTTCCACAAACGTCGCCCCAGCCGCAATCGAAAATACGAGGTAACGACTACGAACGCGAGCAGATAAAGCGCCACCGCCCCAACTGTATTTTCCAGCGGCTGGCTCGGTGAGTGCACCGGATAAAGCAAATCGCGAACGCGAAAGGCCGGCTTTTTATTCCGTAGCAGTAGCGCGGGATGCACCAATGATGCAGCGAGCGCGATGTATCCCAACCAATTGTGCAGACGGAAATAATTGAATCTTCGATTGGGCCACGAACGAACAGGACTGTAGCGAAAAGCCATCATTATGCCGAGGACCATGTTCAACGTCACGGCCCCGACAGCGACTAGACCGACATAAGCGGAGAGGTCGAGTATGCTAATTCCCATCGGCAACAATTCTGAGATCCCCTGGGTCACGTCACCGCTGGGATTTGAGCAATTCATTCAAACGCCAAACGCGCCTCGGTCAAGACTCCTTCTTAACCACACCGATGCCGACACCTAGTTTAAACCGACACTGACGGTTTCTTTAAAGTCGCTTCCATCAATGCAATTCGAGTGGGTGATTGCGGAGCACTGGACGCAGATAAAGGCCAGCGGGCCGAAGTGTCCAAAGACTCACCTGACTTTAGTACCGGCGCAAACATGACTGACTTCCTATCGACGCAAACTGTGGTTCCGGCAAAAATATGCCAAGGGAATATTAGAACTTACAAATCTGAGGGTAACGAAAGGCATTGGGAGTAAACATGACAAATAAACTTAGATTTTCCGCAATTGTGGGGAGTCTCGCACTCGCATACACCGTTTCAGCTCAACAAATCGCTAACCCGCTGTCGAACCTTGCAGGCGACCCAATTGCTGGCAGCGTTCTTTGCCGCGGCGGCGCGAATGTGCCGATGACGGTTGACGCGGAACAAGCCCTGCCGCTTAAACTTGTTGCCCAATTGGATTGCGGCCAGCCCGTCTCGTTGCTCTCCAGCACCGAAGGGTACACCGTCAAGGTGCGAACTGCCGATGGCAAGAGCGGCTACGTGGCGTGGATGAGCATCGCCAAAGGCGAGGTAATCGTCCCGACGAAAAACGTGCGACAGCCTGCGGTTATAAAAGATGGCAAGGCGCGCTGGCTGGCAGGAACGGAAGGCTCGCAGCGATTCTATAGCGAAGGACTGGAGGCGGAATCTCTGACCGTGAATGGAGTGACCGTGCAGGTTTCGTTGCAGGACACCGGTTGGAAGCTGCTGGCCAACATCGCGGTGGCCAACGGTGGCTTACAAGCGGTCCATGTCGTTCCGTCGCAGATCACCCTTGTTGCTCTGGGTCAGGTTAAAAAGTCGTTGCCTTACCAACAGCCGCAAAAACTAAGGACTGCGGTCAACCATCAGATACTGTGGACGGAAGCCGATGCCGCACCGTCGGCCAGCGGATACCTGGTTAATGCCGGCTATCGAACTTCCGACAGTGATGGATTGAACAGAACGCAAAATTACCTTGCACAACATCAAGTAGATGTTGAGAGCAAGGCGGAGTTCAACCCGCACTCAGAGATCAACACGGTGGCACTGAAGGATGCGGCGATATTGCCAAGTGGACATATTTCAGGCTCCACTTGGTTTGAGCGAGACGGTAAGCTGCAGGAGATGATTCTGCGCGTGCCGGTTGGTGATCTCGTTTACGAATTTCCACTTTCTTTCAACCACGATAACTAAACACAGGCTCACCCAGCCAAAAAGCCCCGCTTCGCGCATGCGAAGCGGGGCTTTTTTTAATACAGACGGAGCTTGTAACAACGGCCGCGCCTCTAGCCGCACCCCAAAAATTCGACCCGTCATAGTGAACGGCTTACTTTCGCAAAGTGCTGGCCGGTGTTTGATGGTAGAATTTCATGAGCAAATAAAAAGGAGCACTATAAATGGCAGGTCAAGGCACCAAAATAAAGAAGAAGAAAAAGTCGGTTCTGAAGCGCGCAGCGCAATCAGGACAGCGCGCTGATGTGAACCGCGCGAACCGCACCCGTGTGCGCACGCTGATGAAGCGCCTCCGCACCGCGGTTACCGCCGGGGATGCCACGGCCGCCGGGAATTTGCTGCAACCCACGCTTTCCGCGATCGACCGCGCCATCAGCAAGGGCGTGCTGCACGAAAACACCGGCAACCGCTACAAATCGCGGCTGGCGCTGGCCCACAACGGACTTAAAGCTAACGCCGCAAAATAACGATTCAAGTTAGATTTGAGCGTCGAGCTCTGAGTTGTTGAGGTGCGCCTCAACGTTGCTTTGTTTCGGCGAGGCGTAAGCGGCTTGAATTAGCGGGACGCGGCCAGCGCGTTTGCGCTAGTCAACTCCGTCACCAAAAATTCCAAAACCATGCGGGCGTCTTTGCTGCTCTTCAGTCGGTCGTCTGCTTTTTCGAGCGCGCGTAATCCGGACAGCAATTGAGCCTTGGAAGTTTGGCGCGCGGCTCGCAAGGCTATCTCGGCCTGCTCCGGGCGCATCCCTAAAGTGCGCGCTGCTTGCCAGCCATTCATGGCGCCTCGGATTTCGCTGGCTTCGATCAATTTGCGGTACATCCAAGTCAGCGCTCCCAACATTTCCAGTGGCGCTTCTCCGTCGCGCAGCAGGCGATCCAGAAATTCCATGGATCTCTGGCCCTGCCGTGAGGCCAGCAAGTCCGCCAAGGCCCAAACGTTGGTCGTTTTTTCCGAAGCGACCATGGTGTTGACGTCTTCACGAGTAATTTTTTTTCGATCGCCTAAGTAATTTGCCAGCTTTTCTATTTCCGTTTTGAGGCGCAACAAATCCGCTGCAACGCGTTCGGCAAGATCCTCGGCCGCGCCTTTTTCGAATTGCAAGCCAATCGCCTTTGCAAAGTTTTCCGCCATTAGCACCGCGGCCGATTGCCGCTGCTCGGGGTCTTCGCCCAGGCCGACCTCTACCACGAGGGTTTTCTGCGAAAGTATTTTGGCCAGCTTCATGCGCTCGTCTAGTCTGGCCGCTTCAATTACCAGCACCGTGAACGGAGCGGGATCGCCGAGGTATAGTTCCAACTGCGCGACGGTCTCTTCGCGGTTTTTGTCTCCCAGTTTCTCGATGGATTCGGCATCTTCCAGAAAAACCACCTGCTGCGGCGAGAGCATCGGCAAACTCTGCGCCTGTGATAGCGCGGCTTCCGTCTCGCCTCGATCGGCCGAGTAACGGGAGTGCGCCCAGGTCCTCGACGCCTCCGGTACAAATTCCTCAATCAGTTGG
>JAUTXJ010000276.1 GCA_030838075.1 Acidobacteriaceae bacterium | reverse complement strand
CGATGTTATGGCAGGTAGTAGCGGAACGAAGTCCACACCATATTGTCCACGGCCTTCGGATCAATCGTGAATGCTCCGGGCACGTTGTTGTTGCCAGACCAGGCGCTCTTCGTGAAGTACGCGTATTGCATACCCCACTGAATGCGGCCCTTCGATCCGTTATAGAACTTATACCAGAAGCCGGCAGTGCCCTCGATAATGTTACGGGTGTCTCCAGCGCAGGTTCCGCCGGTGCCGGGAGTGTTCTGGTTGGTCGGGTCCACTTCAGTGCTGCAGCCGGAGTTGTTGGCAAATGGCGAGCCGTAGCCCCCTATCCCATTTGTAGCGGTGGTCACCGTGGTCGTCGTGGTTACCGGAGCTCCAAACGCTGGTCCGGTCAGGGTGTTGGTCGTCAGCCTTACGGACGAATAGCCTTTGTATGCTGCGCGGGCGCCATACTCATCACCTACGTAAGCGTACAGGTCCAATTTTGCGTTCGGGTGAAATTCCAGTCTCGCGAGCGCGTGCCCGGTGCGAATGAGTGCGAGAGTTCCGTTGGGCCGTGCGGTCACATCGGGAATCTGTGCCGATCCAAAGCGCCCGATTCCGTCGCCGGCTACAACCTTCAAACCAATGTCCACTTTCTTCGGCACCAACGGCACGGTAGCGCTGACACCGATACCACCTCCAATTTGTGAATCGTTAAAGGCACCGGCTGGTGATGGTGCAGTGGCCGTGGGGGCCGCTCCGCAGCTAAGTGGGGCGCCGACGAGTATTGTGGTTGCCGTGCTGGCCTTGGGGCTAACCGCGGCGCACGGGTACACGCGATCGCGGAAAGTGCTGATAAGGCCAAACAGCTCGTAGTGGCCCCAGCCCGGGTCCGCAGTGATTTTGGCGACCAGATCCGGCGCTTTATTTGCCGTGTAACCAGTTGGATCGAACGCGTTGTAGAGGCCGCCGCTGTTTCCAGGTGCGTTGAGGAAGAAGTTCTGCGACGTTGCACCCGCGGCGTTGGTGAAGGTGCTGAAGCCCCTTCCACCAACCGTGGTTTGGGGACCTTCCACCGAAATGCCCACAGCAAATTTGTTGTCAAACAAGCTTTGCACGACGCGGAAACCATAGGCCCGTTGCCAGGTGAAGCCGACCACGTATTGCGGGTCGATGATCAATGGCAATGCTTCCTGGCGGTTTTGAATACCCTTTTTGCTTTCGGTGGCAAGCGACCACATTTGTCCGCCGGTGATTTGCAAGCCACTGCTGAAAGCCACCTGAGCCCACAATTGTCGCTGGCGGAACACGTAGCTGTTGGTCTGACGATTATTTGAGGTGGTACCAGCCCCGAGGAAGTCAGCTTCAAAGTATCCCGTGACTTTTGCGCCACCGATGTTTGTCTCCACCAGCATGGTTGGACGGCTCTGCCGGGCAGTAAAGTTAAACTCCGACACTTTGCTCAGCGAGTTGCCACCGAAGGGGATGCTGTTAAAGGGAGTGTTGATATCGGCGCTGATCGCGCGCGTGCGGAAAATCGTTTCAGCAGCAAAGAATCCACCTGGTGTCAGCGCGACACCCTTGTAACGAATGGCCCCGGGTCCATCTTCCGTCGGCTTAGCCTTCGGATCACTGGGATCATGGGGATCATGGGCTTGCTGGGCGACGACCGGGGCGGCAGAACTGTTGGCAACGGCATTGCTGCTAATCGCTGCGGAGGCGGATCGGGCTGCGTTGCTAGTCGTGACCGCTTCGCTGGCCTTGACGTTAGCTTCGCTGGCACGCGAATTGGCCGCCGCAGCGGCCTCGCGAGCTTCGTCAATCTGGCGATCGCGCTTGGCGAGCTCTTCTTTCAGCAATTGCAATTGTTCTTGCTGGGATTGCAGAGTTTGACGGAGCTCTTCGATCTCCGCAGCGATAGCTGAATCTGACTTGTCAGGTTTTTTCGGTGGTTCCGCGTTTTTGGCCGGCTGCGCGTCGGAGTCCTTGGGGGAATCCGCAAAAGCAATTCCCGAAGTCAAGAATAAAGATAGTGTTAGTGCTGCTAGTTTTTTCATTGCCTCTCTCTTTTAATCAAGATGTACCGGAATAATCTGTCGCGTGGCCCAGAACGGTAAAGGGTGCGTCTTACGGTTGCGTGAATCCAATGTGAATATCCTGTAACACAAGGAGCGGAGCTTCGATTTAAATCGCAGTTGGGACGGGAGTTACGAAAATTTTAGATGGGTTCAACAGCAGGCAGAAAAGACGAAAACGGACTGCTGATGCATGGGCACCATGCATTCTTGCGGAAGCCAAGAATGGATTTTCGTAGCGTCCAAGTACGGGCCTACCCTTCTGCACCACGGAACAGGTTATTTCGGTGCCGACATGGTAAAGGCGAGCACAATTTGCGTCAAGCGATATTGGTACTCGGCGTCGGTGCCCTGAATGTCGGCTTCGGTGTTTTGCAAGGCGGCTTGGCTGAATTCCACGATGGAACTTCTCCTGGCAAGTAAAAACAGAAGCGCTAGGATGCCGAGCGCAATCCACGCCTTTGTTCTGTGAATCAAGCTGGCTTGTTGGCTTCAAATAAGTATGTCTATTGCTTATAGTTACAGGCCTGCCTCCGAAATTAAGCGGCTAACATTGAGGTTGTAACAATCCTGTAACAATAGCCAGCCACACTGACGTGCTTTTATCTCAATCCTCGAAGTGTGGAGAAAAAACACATGAAGCGACTCGCACCACTTTTCCTGGCTGTTCTTGCGCTCGTCGCAATCGGTGTGGTTCAAGCGGCGCTTTCCATCAATGGCGCCGGCGCCACGTTTCCGAATCCGATGTATTCAAAATGGTTTGATGACTATCACAAAAAAAATTCCAACATAGAGATAAATTATCAAGCCATTGGTTCCGGAGGGGGCATCAAACAGGTGACCGAAGGGACGGTTGATTTCGGGGCAACAGACGGCCCAATGAATGATGAACAGCTGAAGGCCTTTCAAGACAAGCACGGCTTTCCGATCCTGCATTTTCCCACTGTTCTCGGCGCTGATGTGCCTACTTACAATATTTCTGGCGTGAGTGGGGAACTGAATTTCACACCCGAAGCGCTTGCTGGGATTTTCCTGGGCAAAGTTACCAAGTGGAATGACCCGCTCATTGCAGGCGCGAACAAAGGTGTGAATCTTCCTGAAGCCGACATCGTAGTAGTGCACCGGTCGGATGGAAGCGGCACAAGTTATATCTGGACGGATTATCTCTCCAAGGTCAGCGAAGAGTGGAAAAGCAAAGTTGGCAAGGGCACTTCCGTGAACTGGCCGAAGGGTCTCGGCGGCAAAGGCAACGAGGGTGTCGCCGGCCTGGTGAAGCAAACGCCAAATGCCTTGGGTTACGTCGAGCTCATCTACGCGATACAAAACAAGATGCCCTACGGCAAGGTCAAGAATTCGTCTGGAGAATTTATTAAGGCTGATCTCGCAAGCGTGACTGCCGCTGCTGCTGGAGCCGCTAAGAGCATGCCTGACGATTTCCGCGTCTCCATCACGGATGCTCCAGGGAAGACGGCTTATCCCGTTTCGAGTTTCACTTGGTTGCTTATTCCGTCCAAGTTTTCGGACGGTTCCAAGCGTGACGCGATCAAGGGCTTCTTGAAATGGATGCTAACCGACGGACAGAATGATGTCGAAGCGCTTTCTTACGCGAAACTTCCTAAGGAAGTTGCCAGCAAAGAAATGAAGGACCTGGAAAAGATTCAATAACCGCATTTAAGGCTCTGATGGCCACTACCACTACAACTGTACCGAGCGCGGGCCCCATTGCGGGCTCGCGTTCGTTCCTAAGCCGGCTGCGTGATGGCGACGAGATCGCACGGCTGGTAACTTTTATTTTTGCGGGCACGGTTGTGATTATTACCGTGTTGCTGGTTTATGAGTTCTGGCGAGAGTCATACTTGCCGCGCCATAAATTTGGATTTGCATTTTTTGTTACGTCCGTTTGGGATCCGATTTTTGATAAATTCGGCGCGCTCCCTTTTATTTATGGAACGGTGGTCACTGCCGGCATAGCGTTATTGCTTGCGGTGCCGCTGGGAATTGGCGCCGCAATTTTTCTCGCCGAGCTTGCCCCCGCGCGTGTTTCCGACACGCTGCAGTTTTTTATCGACTTGCTGGCAGCCGTACCCAGCGTTATTTATGGTTTGCTGGGCGTCTTTATCGTTATCCCGGTGATGCGCCAATATATTCAGCCGGCACTGAAGAGTTCTCTCGGTTTTCTTCCATTTTTCCAAGGTCCTGCGTATGGAGTGGGGTTTCTCACCGCTGGAATCGTGCTGGCGATCATGGTGATCCCGTACATCATTTCCGTCTCGCGCGAAGTTTTAATCTCCGTGCCGCGCGATCAGCGCGAAGCGGCGTTGGCGCTGGGGTCCACACGTTGGGAATCGACCTGGAAAGTTGTTTTGCCCTTCGCGCGCACCGGAATTATGGGTTCTATATTCCTGGCCTTAGCACGCGCGCTGGGAGAAACCATGGCGGTCACCATGGTGATTGGCAACACGCCGACGATCAGCGCGTCGCTTTTCTCGCCCGGATACTCCATTGCCGCGGTTATTGCCAACGAATTCACGGAAGCTACCGGGGATCTGTATTTGCAATCGCTGATTGAGCTTGGCTTAGTTCTGTTTCTGCTGACTTTTCTCTTGAATGGAATGGCCCGTCTGCTCATCGTGGTTACTTCACAGCGTGGCAGTGAAATGGGGCAAGCATGAGCAGCCGTCTGCGTTGGCGCAAACTTGTCAGCCACTTCATGCTGACCATGACGGGACTGTGCGCGCTGGTTGCGGTGTCGGTGCTGTTTTTTATTCTGGGCTATCTGGTCTATCACGGCGGTACCTCCATTAGCTGGAATTTCTTTACTAAATTGCCAGCTCCGGTTGGTGAAACCGGCGGAGGGATGGCTAACGCTATCGTCGGGAGCGCCAAACTACTTCTCCTAGCTTGTCTGCTGGGTGTTCCGATCGGATTTTTTGGCGCGATTTATCTGGCGGAATTTAGCGGCGGAACGGTCGCTTTTGTGGTGCGCTATGCGGCTGATTTGCTGAACGGCGTGCCTTCAATCGTAATCGGGATTTTCGCGTACAGCCTGGTGGTGCTGCCGTTCAAACATTTTTCCACGGCAGCTGGCGGGTTCGCTCTGGGCCTGATGATGATTCCCATTACTTTGCGCAGCACCGAGGAGTTTCTACGCGCCGTACCTCGTGCATTGCGCGAAGGAGCCATGGCGCTGGGCGCCAGCCAGTGGAAAACGATTGCAACCGTAGTCGTCCCCGCCGCCTATCGCGGAATATTGACCGCCATTTTGCTGGCCTTTGCGAGAGTGGCGGGCGAAACAGCGCCGCTGCTGTTCACAGCGTTGGGCAATCGTTTCTGGAGTCCCGGCTGGGCTCAGCCCACGGCGTCGCTACCAGTGATGATCTTTACGTATGCCATCGCACCCTACGATGACTGGCATCGACAAGCTTGGGCAGCGGGCCTTGTGCTACTTGCGCTGATCCTGATTGTAAACATCATCGCGCGAATGATTCTCTCGCGCGGCACGACTGTTCCGAGGACTTAATCATGGCTTCTGTGAGGTCGGCAGTGTCCGTAAAAATAACACCACCGGTATCAGCTCCAACGAGTCGAGAACCACAAGCGCCATTGGTCATGCGCATGACCATTTCGAAGGTCAATTTTTATTACGGGCCCAAACAGGTCTTATTCGACATCAGCCTCAATATCGCTTCGAACAAAGTGACTTCGCTGATCGGCCCTTCCGGCTGCGGCAAATCGACATTGCTGCGCACTTTGAATCGCATGCACGAAACGGTGCGGAGCTCGAGGCTCGAAGGCGACATTCTTATCGATAATCAGAATATTCTCGCGCAGGATGTAACTGCCTTGCGCCGCCGCGTGGGCATGGTGTTTCAACGACCCAATCCATTCCCAAAATCTATCTTTGATAACGTTGCTTACGGGTTGCGCATTAATGGCGTCAAAGGGTCTATTCACGATGCGGTGGAGAAGAGCCTCCGCCACGCGGCGCTGTGGGATGAAGTGAAGGATCAGCTGCATAAGTCAGCCTACGAACTTTCTGGAGGCCAGCAACAGCGGCTGTGCATCGCGCGGGGACTGGCGGTGGAACCCGAGGTGTTGTTGCTGGACGAGCCTTGCTCGGCGCTGGATCCTATCAGCACCGCGAAGATTGAAGAATTACTAGTGCAGCTAAAAGATCTCTGTACCATCGTGATTGTGACGCATAATATGCAACAAGCCGCGCGTGTCAGCGACTTCACTGCGTTTCTGCTTACGGGTCAACTGATTGAATTCAGTCCGACCCCGCAGTTGTTCACTACGCCCAGCGATGCGCGAACCGAAGCATACATAACCGGCCGCTTCGGCTAAGCATTCAAAACGAAACCGCCTGGCGAAGTTTTATAGTTCTGCCCGAGGGTACGTATGGAACGCCATTTCGAAAGAGATTTGAATGATCTGAAGGAGCGGCTGCTCTGGATGGGCAGCCTTGCTGAGCGCGCCGTGCACCAGGCGGTGCATTCGGTGCTGGATTCCGATGAGCAACTCGCCAATCGCGTGCTTGCTGAAGAAGATGCCATCAATGAATTGCAAATTGAAGTTGACGACCGGGTGGTTCAGTTGCTGGCGCTCCACCAATTAATGGCTGTGGATTTGCGATTCGTGCTGGCGGTGTCGCGCATCAACAACGATCTGGAGCGCATCGGCGATCAGGGGGTGAACATCGCGCAAGGTTCGTTGCGGATTTTGCGCCACCCGCGCGTAAAGCCCTACGTCGATTTGCCGCGCATGAGCGAAGTGGTTGAAGAGATGGTGCGCAACGCGCTGAACGCGGTGGTGCGGCGCGATGTGGAGCTGGCGCAAAAGGTTTTGGCCAGCGACGACCAGGTCGACAATTTTCGTGACCAGATTTTTCGCGAGTTGCTGACTTACATGATGGGTGACTCCAGCGTGGTGTTTCCGGCCTTTGAACTGATTCTGGTAGCCAAGAATCTGGAGCGCATTGGCGATCACGCTACGAATATCGCTGAGGATGTTATCTACATTGTGCAGGGCCAGGATGTCCGGCATCCCACCGTGGATCGCCGCTAGTCCGTAGCTAATCTACTTTCAACCTCCCCGTAGAGCGCTGAATGATAAGCAGCGCGAGCAAAACGCTGACGCCGCTGATCAGTGCACCGATGGTGCGATCTGGCGTTCGAATGAAACGCACCACTACATGTGATGATCCAGTAGAGAGCGGCACGGTGATCTGGGCCGATTCTCCGGTTTGCTCTGGAACCACCACGGCGTCATTCACCTGTACGCTCCACGCGGGATAATCGAGCAGCCGCAGCTTCAAGACTGCGAGTTCGCGCGTGGCGATGTGTATTTCTTTTCTCTCAGCAGTCCAGCGCTGCACGGTAATTTCGGCCTCGGATAAGCTTTTTTCTTTTGCTTCCGGATCCGCAGGCGTAACCGTCACTCGCTCTGATTTTTCCGGCAATAAAGAGTGGTCATCGCCAACCGGGTCGTATTCATCCACGCCCTCAAAGCCTTCGTCGTTTTGCAAGGCCTGCAATAAAACTGGAACGTCTTCCGAGTCCCACCAGGTGTGACGAACCATATAGGTGGCCGTGCACGCCAGGATCGCCAGCACCGCGACGATCACAGATGCTGCTCTGTATCCGCGCATTCGTTTGTGAACTACGGCCGCGGAAATAAAAATCGCGAACGGAACGGCGAGGATGGACATCCAACGCCAAGGAAATTGCACGAAACGCAGCTTCGGAAGCACCTGCCAGAAAACATTACTTACCCGCATCATCAGGAACGCCGCGGCGACCAAAAGTGCGACCAACGCGCTCCAGAGACTTTTTGTAAGCGGCGGTGCAGTAGACCGGCCTCGCGGCAAACTCAAGACTGCAAATATTGCAGTCAACGCGATCATCAGGACTGCGGTGTTGGACGCGATGCGATTGAAGGCGTTATGTTCCGCATCGGCGATAACTGCGTACAAGAAATTCTGTGACGGTTGCAAACCGGACGCTAGCGCCAGGGAAATATTCACCCAGCGTTGCTCGTACGCCGCGGGCACCAGATAAAAACCTGCCAAGCCAAAACCCAACGCGAGCGCCGCGGTACCGTGCAACAATGGGCGCCACGATTTTTTTGTGAGGGCTGTCCACGCAAACAGCGTGGCCAAGCTATAGCTGGCGACCACTCCTGCGGGAGCGTTGGTCAGCCACACCGCGGCAAACGTAATCGCCAGAAATACGATGGAATGACGAGCTGAGCGAACAGGCGGGTCAAAGAGCCCTAATAGCTCCGCAGCGGCGAGAAACAGTAGCGGGAAAAACGCGAGTGCGAGTTGCTCGGCGAAATCGCTGCGCATGTACACAATGAGCAGCGCATAGGGATTTGCGGCATAACACACCGCGCACACCAGCGCCCCTCGGGGCGGGAATAACCGCCGCCCCAGCGCAAAGGCGCACATGCCCGCCAGGATTTGCGTCAAAATGATGAACACTGCCGGCACAAAAATCCACGGCACGACTAATCCGAGCACGACACCGAACATCCAGGAAATTGGGGGATAGAAAATAAACCGCGGCTCGCCGAATCCGTGATTCGCTCCATCTGTCCATCGCGGGAACAGGATTCCTTGATGCCACTGTGCGGCCGCGTCCATCCAGGACGCCACGTGAAATGAGAAGTCGTGACCGGAAGCGTTTCCCATCCAAAAAAACGGGAAAATTATGGCTAGCGAGGTGGCCAGCGAAACGAGTAACGCATACAACCAAGCTTGCTTGGCACTTACATTTAAATTTGCGGCGTTGGTTTCTGCGAAAGAAACTGTCATGCGAGGTTCATGGATTTATCTGGTGAAAGCCCTCGTGATAAACCGAGTATACGAGATGCGATTGCGTCAGCGCGCTTCTGTCCGATCGTTTTTGTAAACCACGCCTTCTTTCATTACGAAAAGCACGTGCTCAGTCTGGCGAATATCCTGCAGCGGATTACCGGGAACAGCGACGATGTCAGCCGATTTACCAGCTTCCAGGGAGCCAATTTTGTCGGCAAGTCCGAGTAACTCGGCGTCGGCTGAGGTTCCGGCTCTTAGTGCGTCGACTGGCTTCATGCCGAGGTCGACCATCTGATGAAACTCTTCGGCATTGCGCCCGTGCGGATAAACGGCCGCATCCGTGCCGAGTCCAATTTTAATATTCTTGGCCAAGGCTTTTTGAAATGTCTTATGCAAAGAGGTCATAGCCTGTTCGGCTTTGGCGCGAATGGCGGGAGGAATGTACATGCCCGCCTGCATCTGTTCCGACAGTCCTTGCAAGGCCATCAAGGTGGGCACGTAGTAAGTGCCGCGCTGTTTCATCATGTCCATGGCCTCGTCATCGAGGAAGGTGCCGTGCTCGATGGAGTCGACACCCGCGCGAATGGCGCGCTTGGCGGCTTCCGCTCCGTGAGCGTGCGCGGCTACTTTTCTTTTTAGCGCGTGGGCCTCGTCGATTAGCGCATTCATTTCTTCTTGCGTCAGTTGCGGGGTGTCCACATCGTCGGCCAGAGAAAGTACGCCGCCGGATGCGCAAGTTTTAATAATGTCGGCGCCATATTTGTGTGCCAGGCGCACCGCGTAGCGTACCTGGTCCGGGCCGTTGGCGACGCCTTGTTCCGGGCCAGTTTCCTTCCCAAAGACGCCGGAGCGGTAGCCGGTTTCGTCGCAGTGGCCTCCGGTAGCTCCAATTGCGTGCACGCAGACCAGCATGCGCGGCCCCGGCACTTTGCCGTTGCGAATGGCGTTGCGCAGGCCAACATCAATGAAGTCATGCGAGCCGACATCGCGCACCGTGGTGAATCCGGCCATCAGAGTAACTTTCGCGTTGGCGATGGAATCCAGC
>JAUTXJ010000273.1 GCA_030838075.1 Acidobacteriaceae bacterium | reverse complement strand
GAAAGCTCCATCGCCAAGGTTTATGGCAGCGAGATGCTCGATTTCGTGGTCGATGAAGCAGTGCAGATTTTTGGCGGCTACGGTTTTCACGAAGACTATCCAGTTTGCCGCGCGTACCGCGATTCACGCATCAATCGCATTTTTGAAGGCACCAATGAAATCAACCGCATGCTGATCATCCAGATGCTGATGAAGCGCGCCATGGGTGGGCAGTTGGCGCTGATACCGGCGGCAATGAAACTGGCGGACGAAATTCTTGCTGGGCCATCCTTCGAGGAAACTGACGACGGCGTTTTGGCGGCCGAAGCCACGGTGGTCGCCAATTGCAAAAAAATGTTTCTGCAATCGGCCGGCGGAGCCGTTCAGAAATATCGCGAGAAGCTGGCCGATGAGCAGGAGCTGGTTGCCGCGCTTTCCAATATCGTCATGGAAATCTACGCGATGGAATCTTCGCTGCTACGCGCGCAAAAAGGCGCAAGTGCTAAAGGGCAAGCAGCGTCGCAGCCGATGATTGACGCAGCGAGGGTTTTTATTTCCGATGCCGCCGAGCGCATCGAGCACGAGGCTAAACGAGCCATTGCCGCTCTTCACGAAGGAGACATGCTCACCACGCAGATGTCGGTGCTGAAGCGTTTCGCGAAGCGCGGGCCGGTCGATACCATCGCGTTGCGACGCAATGTAGCCAAGGCGGTGCAGTCGCAAGACCGCTATCCATTCGAGGGCAAATAACTCTGGGGCGGCTTTCGCTGCTGCTATTTTTTTGGCTGGAGGGAAACGCCAAAGTGCGGGTCGTGATATGTGCCGGTCATCTCAACAGGCACTTCTGCTCCCGCGTGTTTTTTCTTAAACAGCGGATCTAATGGTTTTAGCAGCACGGCTTTTACGCCGCTACTGTCGTCCGACAGCGACGCTTCCGTCTTCAAATCTCCGTGAAAATCGATTTTGGTGTTTTCTAAATTATAAGTTCCTTGCAGAGTGGCTTCCGCACCCGGCACCTTGAAGGAAGTGTCATGGAATTTGGCGATTTCGTTGCTCAACAACACGCTACCTTTTAAATCCGCGGTCACGTTAGGAGTCTCAGGGTCTTTTTTCTTTCCGCTGGCTTTTTTACTTAACATGTTCACGCTCATCTGGCGCTCCGGATTCGTCCATTGCGCATGCTCAATTTCAAAGTCGCCTTGAAGCGCGACACGCTTTAGAAACGGCTGATGGCCGGAAGGCCAGACGATGTGCGCGTGGAAATTGGTGGCTCCTTCCATGGGTGGCTTAGGTTCGCGCACGAAAAGCCACAGGACGTCCTCGATGCGGCCGTTCCGCACGTTCGCGTTCAGTGAAGTTGTCTTGCCAGGCTGCCCGGGTTTGCCGGCCACGGAACCTTCGACGTGTACCGGTGTTTTAATCAACATAGTATCGACGGTGTGCAAAATCGTGTCGCCGCTCATCCCATCAACGGTAGCGTTGAATTTTGTTTTGAGCGCGACGGAGTGGTGACTGCGGGTAACCTCAAATTTCGGAGTGTCCGTAGTTCCCTGAGTTTCTATGCGGCCGAGCACGCCGTTAAAATCTCCTTTGCCGGCCAAGATTCCGCCAATGCCTTTAAATACTCCTAAATCGACATCATCGAATGTATATGTGCCTGAGAGCGGGATGTCGTTCAGATGTTGACTGTCCCAGCGACCGAGTTTTCCGCTCGAACGAATTTCTCCTGGCGGCTCCGCGTTGCGCATCGCGAGGTCGTAAGACATGGGCGAGCTATCGCTGATGGATTTTAAGCTGAGTTGATGAATCTCGAATTTCAGAGGGTCGTCGTCTTTTCGCGCGACCTCCAGCGTCGCGTCTTTTGTGAAGACCTCGCCGATACGGGTGGACGATTTGCTGGACCTGGATGTTTGCTGCGATGTGCCTTGCTCTGCAGGAACTGAAATTTTTAGGCCTTCGAGAATAATTCTGGATATGTAGCCGGGCCGCAATAAAAGATCGTGGTAATTGCCCTGGATAGTTACTCTTTGAATGGCAACTAGCGGCGGGGCCGAGCTTTCAGAGCCGCGCGTGAGCGCAACATTTTCCAGTACGCAACCGGGATGCGGGAAGTACGTCCTGTGAAAACTTTGCACTGCTATTCTGCCGGGCCAACTTTCCTGGACGGATTGAGTAACTTTCTGCGAAGAAAACGGCCAGTGAAAAGCCAGAATAATTCCGCCGATGCACAGCACCACCAAAATTACGATAGCAAGGGGAAATAACCAGCGTCTGGCGCTAGTGGTTCTTGGCGTTGCCTGGACAGGTTCTTGTGTCGCGACGGTCATTCTTGCTTGAGTTTGCCTTGGCGCAGTATGCCACGCCCGTGCGTCAGGAGGCCTCGGGGAATCTACGTAAAAGGGACACGGCTCGGCTGTAGGAAGTAAATTGCGCCTTTTAAGCTGCGGAACCGCTCGTTATTTTAAGGCGTCATTTTAGGGCTTCGGGCGGGCGGAATACTTTTCGAATAGCCTTTTTTGACGGTTATCCAGTGAAGTGAGTTGTCCGCGAATAAAAAGGTAGCGCACCTCGCTGGTGAGCTCCAGCGGATCGCCATTCGTTACGATAACGTTAGCGACTTTGCCGCTCTCGAGTGTTCCGACTTGGTCAGCCAGACCGAAGATTTGCGCCGGGTATAGAGTGATAGCCTTTAGCGCTTCATCGTAGGGCAGGCCGTAGGCTACTGCGTTCGCGGCATTTTGACCGAGCCTGCGCGCAAAGGAATTATCAAAGCTCCCGAAAGCGAATTTGACGCCCGCGGCGGAGAGTTCCGCAGGCTGCGACAACAGGCGATCGTAAGGATCGTCTTCATACAAAGGCAAAGTCAGCATGGGCCGCAAAATCACCGGGATGCTTCTCGATCGCAGCAGATCTTTTAATTTGTAAGCTTCGGAACCGCCCGCCAAAATCATTTTCAGATTTTGTTTGTCGCAAAATTCGATGGCGTTGCGAATTTCGCGCGAACGGTCGGCAAAGATCAGCAGCGGCAACTGGCCGCGCACCACCGGCACGAGCGCTTCGAGTTTTAAATCGCGCTCATAATCCGCAGGACCGGCGTGCCCCATCGCTTGGGCGTAATGACGGGCTCGCTCAATCCAATCGGTTAACTCTGTCACCTGTTTGTCATATTCCTGCTTTGCTTCGGTGTACGGCTTTTCTTTTCTTTGAAAGGTCGCGAAGTCGAACGTTTTGGTCTGGATTTCCGGCCAGTTCACTACCGTGGCAACACTTCTCTTGAGTTGCATGTCGTCAACGGTCCAGCCCGCCAGATAAATCGCCGAGGCCTGGCCCCCGATAACTCCGCTCGGTCCGAAAGAAACCATACCTCCGCTCGCAGGCACCGCCAGAACTTCGGTGATGCCAGCAACTCGCGTTACCGAAATGTGTTCGCTCGACGGCGATACCGCCGTTAACGCCACCACGTCAGGGTTATAGTTTCCAGTCTCCGTGGAGTCCACGGTGGAGCTGACGGCGCCGATTTCGCGCAGGCCCATTTGTGTAACGGGATCGAACATTCCTGGATAAATCTGCAAGCCTTCGGCGTTGATAACCTGAGCGTCCTGGGGAACATCAACTTGCCCCCCAACCGCAGCAATCTTGCCGTCGCGAATAATTAATGTGCCATTTTCGATGGGCGCCCCGGCGAGCGTGAAAATTTTAGCGTGCACTAAGGCATAGGCTTTCGGGGTATCCGCTTTGGGAGTTGGTTGTTGGGCCGCGAGCAACGCTGGAAACAAAAAAACCGTCGCGAGAATCAAGCCATTGCGGAAGATTGTTGTGGCGCGCAAGCAGTTCACAGTGCACCTCTGTCGCTGTCTGCGGCGCTACCGACTCCGCCACTTTCATCGGCGGTGCTTCCCCGCCCTGAATGAGGCGGCTTAGGTTTGTCTTCTAGTTTCTTCTCGTTTTGTTTTTTATCGTCAGACTTCTTATCTTCGGCCTTTTTCTCGGCAGCAGCTTTCTTTTCTTTCTCGATCAAAGCTTTCTTTTCTTTTTCACGATCAGCACGTTCGGCAATATCGCGAGAGCGATCAAAGTAGACTCGGCCGTCGATCAAAGTTTTCTGCACTACGGCGTAGGCGCTCAACGGGTCGTGATTGTAGATGACCAAATCGGCGTCTTTGCCCACATCAATCGAACCGACGCGCTTGTCGATACCAAGCTGTATGGCGGGATTAATGGTGACCATCTTCAACGCTTCTTCACGGGAGAGCCCGCCGTAGCGAATGCTTTTGGCGGCTTCCTGATTCAGATGCGTGGCTTCTTCGGCATCGTCGGAATTGATGGACACCAGCACGCCGCGACGGGTCATGATCGCCGCGTTGTAAGGGATGGCGTCGTAGGCTTCCACTTTGTAGGCCCACCAATCCGAAAACGTAGAAGCGCCCGCTCCAGCAGCGGCGATTTCGTCGGCCACTTTGTAGCCTTCGAGAACGTGCTGGAGAGTTCGCACTTTGAAGCCGAATTCCTTGGCTACACGCAGCAACATTAAAATTTCGTCTTCGCGGTAGCAATGTGCGTGCACGTAACGCTTCCCTTCCAATACTTCGACCAGCGGATCCAGGCGCAAGTCACGACGCGGGGGGATGAGATTTTTTTCCCCTGCCGAAGTTCTCTTGTTGTAGTCATCCCATTTACTTTTGTAATCACGCGCTTCGGTAAACGCGGCGCGAATAGTTTCTTCCACGCCCATGCGCGTTGCGGGATAGCGCTTTTCCTGGCCACGAATACTGAAGTTAGAACGCTTGGGATTTTCGCCCAGAGCAAACTTGATGCCCGGCAATGCACCTTCGAACGGCAGTCGCGACGCCGGGGCTCCCCAGCGCAGTTTGATCACCACGGTTTGTCCGCCGATGGAGTTGGCAGAACCGTGCAAGACATTTGCAACGGTCACGCCGCCGGCGAGGTCGCGATAAATGTCGATGTCATCGGGATTCAGTACGTCCGCAATATTCACCATGGATGAAACGGAAACGCTCCCTTCATTTACGGAGCCGTCCACCGCGATGTGCGAATGACAATCAATGATGCCGGGCATCACGAATTGCCCGTTGGCATTGATTACTTCCGCGCCTTGAGGCTTGGCGATGGATTGGCCCACCTCCGCGATTTTGCCGTCGCGAATCAAGATGGAGCCGTGCTCAATGGTTCCGTGGGAGACGGTGAGGATAGTGGCGTTTTGGATCAGGATAGCTGGTCGAGGAGCAGCGTCCGGAGGATCGGCGGCAAAGGCCCTGGATACTGCGATCAAGTTCACCGCCGCGACTACGATGAAACTTATTAAGCGTGCATTCCTCGTGGACTGAAGTTTCATCGCGCACCTTCCGTTGCGATTGCGGATAACGCGGCATGATCGGTGCGAGCTCCGGGCTTTGTGCCGGTGAAATCGGTGGAAAATCCGGAGAGACTCAGCGAACCCTTTAGTGATGTGGCGTCAAATGTTCCGGAAAAGGTGACATCCGTCGGGGTTCCGTTGACCGGAAGATTAATGACGAAGCTGAATTTTTCGCCGGAGGCCCAGCCGCTAAGAATGGAGCCAGTTCCGCGCTTGCTGGTGACTGTGCCGGTGAGCGTGCCATCTTTTTCCATGCTGAGGTCGGCGATGGCTTCTTCCGCGCCTTCTGGAGTTGTGAAAGTTAATTTCCATTTACCGGTGATATCGCCTTTTGGAGGATCTTTCGGTTTTTCCGGCTCGTGCGTTTCGAATCTGCGGCCATCCACAAAGACTAGTTTGATTTTAGTTTTCTCTTCGAAGAGGTCGCCGTCGGCGACGACCAGGTTGGCGATTTTGCCGACTTCGATGGAGCCCATGCGATCCGACACGCCGTATATTTCCGCCGCCGAAAGAGTTAATGCGCGTAGTGCCGCATCCGCAGGCAAGCCCGCGTCGATCGATTTTTTCACCGCTTTCAAAACATCTTTCGGCGCTGCTAAACCGCCGGAATAAAACGCGAACTTTACGTTCGCCTTGGCCAGCGCCGCCGGCGCGGATGGCGCGCGATCGCGAAAACGCAATTCGCGCAAAGACGGTTTGTCTTCGGGATCGGCATCTTTTTCCGCTTCCGGCCATTTCGCGTTTACGAGCACCGGAAGTTTTTTGGCGGCAATGTCGGCGGCATCTTCATAAGCCATTTGGCCGCCATAAATCACTCCGTTGACTTTCCAGCGATCCGCAAGCTCCAACGAACGTTGAATCTGCACACTATTGTTTGCCGGGATGAGCACCACAACGTGCTTTTGCAGCGCAGTAGCTAGGGACGCTTCGGTACGGTCATAAGCCGGGCGCTCGACATGCGCGTTATGTTCGTAAGCGGCTTGCGCTCGGGTACTCCAGTCAGTGTCCAGAAATACCTGACGCACGTAGGCCAGCACGCCCATAAGCGAGTTGGGAAAGCCGCTGCCGAATCCGCCGGTCACGCTCAGGTTCAGAGGGATTGCTACGGGCGATTTCACCACGAAGTCTCCAGCGCGGTCTCCAACCAGATCAAGGACCGCGGCTTGACCGGGGAAAAAACCGCCTTTAGGCGCGGCGACGACGGTTGTGAAGCCGCCATTGCGCCAGGTTTCAATACGCTTGTCGCCGAGGTTCACTTCATCCGCGGCATCACGCCACGGTGTTGTGCCGGGCCGATCTTCAGGACCGCGCGCGGGGACTTGCGTTTGGGGAGGTCGAGGGGCCGCTTCTGTGGCGCCGGGTGTGCCAGCGGTGGGTGCACCAGGTGCAGGCGGTGCCATCAGTCCCAAATCCGTAAAGGAATCGATCAGCCCGGGATAGACGGTCAGGCCCTTGCCATCGATGATCCACGCTTCATCGGGGATTTTGGCGTCAGCCGCAATGGCGGTAATAATTCCGCGCGAAATGATGACTGTGGAATTTTCCGCGGTTCGTCCCGACACCGTTACGATTTTCGCTCCGCGAATGGCGAAGTAGGGCGGTTCCCCTCCCTGGCCGCGGGCGTTTGGCGCCAGGCATAACGCCACGATCAGCGGCGCGAATACGGTGCAGCATGCTCCAAACACACGGGTGCGCATGAAACGCTCCTTGCCATAAGGAAAGATTTTTCGATAGAGAAAGATAACAGTCGCCGTCTCTTAATTGAACGCACGAGGCTAACGGTAAGTTGCAGAAGAGTCAAGAAAAGTTCGGATTTGACCGCGCTGAAAATATCAAAATAACGAGTCCCTGTCGGAAACAAACAGCGATCTTGAGCGTCTGTACTATTGGCTTCCCATAGGAGCGCCGCGGGTTTAGTATGGGCATCCCATAGGATCAAAGAGGCGGACGCGAACAAATGGCTGAAAAAGTGGATGTGTGGCAAGGCACGCTGGCGCTGATGATTCTCAAAACGCTTGAAGCGCTAGGCCCATTGCATGGTTACGGCATCGCCCGGCGCATCGAGCAGACCAGCGGCGATCTCCTGGCGGTGAACTACGGCACGCTGTATCCCGCGCTGCTGAAACTTGAGCAGGAAGGGCACATCGCGTCGGAGTGGGGCCAGTCCGACAATAATCGCAAAGCCAAATATTACAAATTGACGCGCGCCGGACGTAAATTCCTGGGCCGCGAAGAACGCGATTGGGAACAGACCACCGCGATCCTCGCGCGATTCCTCGCTCCCGGTAAGGAATCGGCATGAAGGTGTCGTCATGAAGGAATTAGCATGAAAACGTTGCGAGCATTCTTGCTGCGCTTGGCAGGCACGGTTCGAGGCGAGTCGAAGGACAGTTTTGCAGATGAACTGGAAGGACATCTACGAATGCACACCGAAGACAATCTTCGCAAAGGGATGAGCGCTGCGGAGGCACGCAGGAATGCAGTGATGAAACTGGGCGGAGTTGAGCAAACCAGGGAGCTCTACCATGACCGGCAGACGCTGCCGGTTCTGGAAGTTTTTATGCAGGACCTACGCTATGGCTTACGCATGCTGCGAAAAAATCCGGGGTTCACAGCGGTAGCGGTATTGTCTCTAGCGTTGGGCATCGGCGCCAACACCACCATCTTCACGGTGGTCAACGCGATTTTGTTGAACGCGCTTCCGGTGCGCGACCTTCCACGACTGGTTGAAATGGACACGATTGACAGCAAAACGCTGGTCACACAAGCTCGATCCGAAAAACTTGGGATGTCCTTTCCGAATTTTCAAGACTATCGCCGCGATAACCAGGTGTTCACCGACCTTGCCGCATTTATGCCTGTCGCGGTTACCTGGAGCGGCGGCGCGGAACCCCGCCAGCTACAGAGTGAACTGGTAAGCGCAAATTATTTCGAGGTCCTTGGAATACGGCCGGCTCGAGGACGTTTTTTTATGCCCGATGAAGATACCAAGCCGAACGGCAATGATGTGGCCGTTCTTAGTTACGCTGTGTGGGCCAATAAACTGGGCTCCGACCCTGCCATCATCGGGAAACCGCTGATATTCGACGCCCGCCCATACACGGTCATCGGGATTGCCCCTCGAGGATTTCGAGGCACGATCACATTTTTCAGTTCCGAGCAGGTATGGATTCCCACCAGCATGAAAGACCAAGTCCTTGGCGGCAAGGCCAAAGACTTTTTCAATGACCGGCGCTTTTTGACCGTCGGCACGATTGGCAGACTGAAGCCTGGTGTGGAAATGAGTGCTGCAGAAGCTTCGCTGAGGACGATGGCCACGCATCTGGAAACGGAGTTCCCCAAAGACAATGGTGGACGCAGTGTGGCGCTTAGCCCGCTGGCGGATGCCGCAGTCGGCGTGAACGACCATAAACGAATCGCTTTGGCCGGGGCCATGATGATGGGCGTGGTGGGTTTGGTTCTCTTAATCGCTTGCGTCAATCTGGCCAACCTGCTGCTCGCACAGGGCGCAAGACGTCAGAAGGAAATAAGTTTGCGCGCAGCTCTGGGCGCGGGTCGCACACGCATTGTTCGCCAGATGCTTACGGAGAGCATGCTGTTGTCTCTCGCGGGAGGAGCCGTTGGTCTCGCCATCGCCTACGCAGGCCGCAGTATTCTATGGTCTTTCCGGCCGCCGTTCATTGAGGACAGTGGTATTGATTTAGCTCTGGATTCGCATGTTCTGCTCTTCACTTTGGGCGTGGCGATTGTGACCGGTTTTATCTTCGGTCTGGTCCCGGCGGTAAAAGCTTCGCGCCCGGACCTGATGGAAACGTTAAACGCCGGGGGCCGAGGCGGCACGATTGGTTGGCAGCGCGACCCGTTGCGCAGTTTGTTGGTCATTGGCGAAATGGCGCTCGCGTTAATCACGCTCGTCGGCGCCGGGCTCTTCCTTCATAGCATGCAGAACGCGCAAAAGATCGATCTGGGTTTTGAATCTGAGAATCTCCTGGCCATGAATTTCGATCTGGGCGCGCTGCACTATGAAGAGGG
>JAUTXJ010000227.1 GCA_030838075.1 Acidobacteriaceae bacterium | reverse complement strand
CATCATTTTTATCGCGGCGTTTTTTTCTTTTCTGTATAACAATTGAGTGATGCAAGTGCTGATTAGAGGCGCGGCGTGGATAATGACGCGGATTATGGGCGCGAGCGGCGCGGAATCGCTGAATGTGGCGGCAAGTATTTTCATGGGGCAAACGGAAGCGCCGCTAACGATCCGGCCATTTCTGAACCGTCTGACCAGATCGGAATTAATGACCGTAATGACCAGCGGCATGGCGCACGTTTCCGGCGGAATTATGGCCGCGTACATCGCCTTTGGCATTAAAGCGGAGCATCTGCTGGCGGCGGTGATCATGACGGCTCCCGGGACTTTGCTGATGGCCAAGATGCTGGTGCCCGAAACGGAAGTGCCGTTGACAGCGGGGCGCGTGGAAATGCCGGAAATGGAGAAGGAGGCAAATTTTCTTGGCGCGATATCGCGTGGCACGGTGGATGGTTTACATCTGGCGCTGAATGTTGGCGCGATGTTGATTTCATTTCTGGCCATGCTGGCGCTGGTAAACGCCATCATGGGCGGCGCACACAATTGGCTGGCGGCGCACCACGGCGGCTGGTTTCCGTCCAGCTTGCAGCAAGTTTTCGGCTGGATTTTTGCTCCGGTGGCCTGGGTGATAGGGGTTCCGTGGCGCGATTGCGCGACGATCGGCAATTTGCTGGGCACGCGTATGGTGATCAACGAGGTGGTGGCCTTCCAGCAACTTGGCACGATGCAGGGCACGCTTGATCCCCGGTCGTTTACGATTGCGACGTTTGCGTTGTGCGGCTTTGCGAATTTCAGTTCGGTCGGAATTCAGATCGGGGGGATTGGGGCGCTGGCTCCCGATCAACGCGGGAATCTTGCGCGGCTGGGTATTCGCGCGATGTTGGCGGGCACTATGGCGAACCTGATGTCCGCTTCGTTTGTCGGAATTCTTACATGATGCAGGGCGGGGAACAGGCGGTAACTGAGCGCGCCTCAGACGGAAGCGAATACGAGCGCGCCGAGGCTGCTGCGCAATTCATTTTTTCGCGCACCAAGCTGCGTCCGAAGATTGCTTTGGTGCTGGGGTCCGGACTGGGGCCGTTCGCCGACGAGTTTGCTGATGCCACAAAAATTCCTTACTCAGAGATTCCGCACTTCCCGCAATCGACCGCGATCGGGCACGCCGGAAAATTGGTGATTGGAAATGTAGACGGAATCGCCGTTGCGGGAATGCAGGGACGGGTACACCTGTATGAAGGATATTCGGTCAAAGAAGTAAGCTTCCCGATTCGCGTGTTTGCGCGCATGGGCGTGAAAGCGGTGATTCTTACGAATGCAGCTGGGGGAATCAAGTTTACCCAAGGGCGATTGGTGGTTATCAGCGACCACATTAATTTGCAGGGCGTGAATCCTTTGACGGGATTCAATGATGAACGGTTCGGACAGCGTTTTCCGGACATGTCGTGCGCTTATGACAAAAGATTTCGCGAGATGGCAGTGGGGCAAGGCAACCGTCTGGGTATCGGAATCGATGAGGGAGTTTACGCGGCACTAGCCGGGCCGAGTTATGAAACGCCCGCAGAGATTCGATATTTGCGGACGATTGGCGCGGATCTGGTGGGCATGTCCACCGTACCGGAGGTGATTGCCGCGCGACACTCGGGGATGCGGGTGCTGGGAATTTCGTGTGTTACCAATGCCGCGGCCGGGATTCTTGATCAACCGCTGAATCACCGGGAAGTTTTGGAGACGGCGGCGCGGGTAAAAGGCGATTTTGTGGCGCTGTTGAAAGCAGTGTTCCCCAGAGTTGCGGAAACGATCGGCTAACTAAGTGCGGTCGAGGGTGGAGCTTAGAAAGTGACTGAAAAAGATTTACTGATCGAGGCGGCCAAGCAAGCGAGAGAGAATGCGCATGCGCCGTACTCAAATTTTCGCGTGGGCGCTGCTTTGCGCAGCACTTCGGGCAGGATTTTTTCAGGTTGTAACGTGGAAAATGCTACGTACGGACTGACTATGTGCGCCGAGCGTGTGGCGATTTTTAAGGCCGTCAGCGAAGGCGAGCGAGGTTTTAGCGCCATCGCGGTGGTTACAGATACCGATGTGCTTACGCCGCCTTGCGGTGCGTGCCGACAATTGATTTGGGAGTTTTGCGGGGACATTCCGGTGGGTATGGCAAATCTGAGGGGCAAAGCAGAAATTATTCAGATGAAAGATTTATTTCCAAAACCCTTTGATGATTCTAATCTGTGAAAATCCTCCAAAGAAATTCAGGCAAATCCGGAGCAGAACACGTGCGAAAAATAAAATCGATGTTTGGCGCGCGGCTAGGGACTCTGATTTTATTGGGCGGATCGATTTTTAGCGGCCAATGCCTTGCCCAGGCCTCCGGCACCATAAACAAAGAGAAGATCGACCTGCTTATCAACGGCGGCACGATCGTTACGATGGATGGGGATCGGCTAATCCTTGAAGATGGGGCGGTGGCGGTGAAAGGCGACGTGATCAGTGCCATCGGTTTCAGAACCGACCTGGAAAAAAAATATGTTGCCGAGCAGACAATCGATGGCCGCGGCAAGCTGGTGCTTCCCGGATTTATCAATGGCCACACGCATGTGCCTATGACGCTATTTCGGGGACTGCACGACGACGTGACGTTGGACGAATGGCTGCACAAATATATCTTCCCGGCGGAAGCTAAAAACGTTACCGAAGAATTTGTGCGCTGGGGCACGCGGTTGGCGGCGGCGGAGCAAATTCGGGGGGGCATAACGACTTTTGCGGACATGTACTACTTCGAAGATGCCGTCGCAGAAGAGACTAAAAAGGCAGGAATGCGGGGCGTGCTGGGCGAGACGTTTATCGATTTTCCCGCGCCGGATAATAAGAACGAAGCGGAGATGCTGGCGTATACCGAGAAATTTTTGCAGCGCTGGCAAAATGATCCCCTTATTCACGCAGCCCCAGCGCCTCATTCCATCTACACCTGTTCGCAAAAGACTTTGCAGGACACGGCCGCGCTGGCGCGAAAATACCATGCGCCAATCCTGATTCACGTAGCGGAAATGAAAAAAGAGTTGGACGATAGCCGCGCGCAAAACGGCACAACTCCGGTTCAATACCTGAATAAGATCGGAATACTGGGGCCAGACGTAGTGGCGGCGCATTGCATTTTCGTGGATGACGCCGACCGGAAAGTGCTGGCAGAGAAGCAAGTCGGCTGCGTACACAATCCGTCAAGCAACATGATGCTGGCTAGCGGAGTATCGCCGGTGCCGGAATTGCGCGCCGCGGGAGTTGCGGTAGGACTAGGCACGGACGGGCCAGCGGGCAGCAACAATGATCTCGATTTAATGGAAGAGATGGACCTGGCCGCCAAGCTTCAGAAGATTACAAAGATGAATCCGCTGGCTCTGGGAGCGAAGGCGGTTGTGGAAATGGCTACGATTGATGGCGCTAAAGCGCTGCACATGGAAAAAGAAATAGGTTCGCTGGAGGCGGGGAAAAAAGCTGACGTGATCGTGATCAGCCTGAATGAACCCAATGGCGTTCCTATGTACGACGTGTACGCGCAGCTAGCTTATGCATTGAAGGGAAGCGATGTGGAAACGGTGGTTATCGGTGGGCGAGTGGTGATGCGGGAGCATCAATTGTTGACCGTAAAAGAAGACGAAGCGATCGCGAAGGCTCGCGAGTATCAGAAGAAAGTCGCAGCGTCGCTGAAATAGGCAGATTGAGGTGTCAGGATGTGTCCCCAGCCGTAGTTGAAAAAGGGCGGTGCTGCGGGGCTGGGATTCAGGTGATTCCACGTTACAAGACCCGCCCTCAAAAAACCTGAGGGTGGGCCACCCTGCGCGTTTGTGATGACCTATGCAATCAGCAAAACACATTAATCTCCCCATAGAAAACATCTCCCGAAAAATGTAGGGTGCATTGGAGCCTGGAGCGGGCATGTCCCGCTACTGCAAGTGGATTTCTGGAGCGCTTTATGCAAGATGGATCAACGCAGGTTGTAGAGATTGCCGTGGAATGTC
Organism: Acidobacteriaceae bacterium; assembly: GCA_030838075.1. GTDB lineage: Bacteria > Acidobacteriota > Terriglobia > Acidiferrales > UBA7541 > Acidiferrum. The sequence continues at coordinate 6,172 of JAUTXJ010000227.1, read as the reverse complement.
CGAAATGCCGGCAGGAAAGCGTGGTTCGGGTCGCAACGGGGAGCGACATCGATAGTCTGCGCAAATCTATCGTGTGCGCTTATTGCCAGAATCCGTGGACGGAATTTCTTCCCGCTCAGATCATTGCCGGGCCGTTCATGCATCCGAAACCGAAATCGCGGGGGACCGAATAAGTTTGGAGGCTCGAGGCTGCGCTAGTTAGCTCGTGAAGTGGGGTGAAAAAGCCAGGTGGGTTCGATTTTGTGTACATGTAGAAGGCTGGCTTTGGAATCAATTGTTCCGGTAACGAACACGGCCTTTCCGGAAAATTTTCCAGCTTGTTTTTGATCGTCCAGTGAATAAACAATCCCGCGGTGATCTTCCCGAAAAATAAATTTTCCTGCCTTGCGAGAGTGAGAGATCTTCCCAGGCAAGGTGCGTACATCGAGATGCAACTCACTTTGCAGGAGTTCCGGAACGTTATTTGAAACTGTGTGTGGATGGTCCACGATCACGAGAACTGCTCCGACGACGGGCAGAGCGGAGGCCAGTAACACCGTCCCCAGTGTGGTTAGTTGTATGCTTCGCATTCGTTCACCAAAAGAACAGTTATTGCGGTCACCTAGGAGGGCGCGTCCTGGGGAGACGTTACCGGGTGGGTGCTAGAACAGGGAGCATGTGGAACGCCAAAAAACAATGATGAAGTTAACGCACACAGTTAAAGAGGCTTACGTTAGCGTGTTGGCGCTTTGGCGACCTTGCTGGTAGGAAAAATTTACCGCTTTCTGATTATGTTTATAGCGGACCCAGTTCACTGAAGTTGGGCGTAGGTGTCGTAACTGGTGGCAATGGCGCGAACTTCGGCAAGCGTTTGATCTCGCAGTACCACGCCATCTTCAAGTACGGTCTCGAGCGCGTTCGAACCGAAGGCCGGACTTTGCGGCAGCGATTCGCCTTCGAGGACCTCCACGGTGGCAAATTCCTTACCATTCTGGATCAGGTTAAAGCGGCCGCCTTTGCTGGCTTTGCTGGGATCTGTTTTTGGATTTTTGTAGACGTTTTGCCATTTGCCGTTGCGATCGATGGCGGAACATTTCAAAGCAAACTTCAAAGTATCGCGATTCACTTGCTGGAGAAGAGCGCCACCCATTCCATAGCTCCAGATATCCTGCGACCAGCCGCGGCGCGTCAATTGGGCGGTAATATTTTGTATGGTGTAAAAATTTACGCCATCGCCCTGAATGAATCGCACGCAAGGCACGGTGGTCTTCCAGCCTTTGCTGTTCACTTCATAGCCAAACACTTCGCTGACGATTTTAAATAGCTCTTCCAGAACGGTAACCGCGTCGCCGGAATCAGGCCGAATAATCAATGTTCCGTTGCGGTGCAAGACTTTGTCTCGCAGTGCGCCGCCCCACAAATTTCGCACGGCGTTGTAAATATCGTAGGAATCGCTGACGCAAGCGACCAGTCCTTGTGGGCAATTTTCGAGGATATTGGCGTACGCGTCGAGTTCGTGCTCTTCGCCCCAGGAGGTAATGGTGGAATGTTCAGACGCGGGGATACTGTAACCGGCGCAATCGAGGGGTTGGTCGCGCATCAGATCGGCGGAGTAAAACTGGTTTAACAACTGGATCGAGGCCAGAGTGTCAGTACCAAAGAAATTCAGCAGATGGGCGGCGCCTCCGATGGCTGCGGACTCCTTGGAGGAAACACCGCGAAATCCGAAATCATGGAGTTTGAAAGGAAGGAGAGCGGGATCGCCGGTACGGACGAGAGCTTTGCCGATCACTTGTTTGATGGCTCGGGAGAGGGTGGCGACAGTGATCGGATACCAAACCTGCAGCAGCATGGTTTCCGCCCAATTAGTAAGCCAATAAAATTCCGGATCGGTGTTTTCGATGGTGATCAGCGCGTTGTGGCTTTTGACTACGGTGCCTTCCTTGACTGCGCGAATGCGCAAAGGCAGACGACCGCCGTGCTTGGAGTGAAGGGATTTGAAGCCCTCATAGTTGAATGATTTGGGGTGGCCTGGAAAGTGGACATGCGCGATGCGGCGCGCCTCTTCCACATCCTCCATGGTAAAAACCTGGCCGGCAAAATTGGATTTCACGATGTATTGCAGCATGGCCATCATGGTTTCATCGAACATGCCGCCGCGAGATTCGACGTAGGAATAAATGTGCCGGGTGTCTGGGGGATATTGCCACCAGTGGGTCAGTTTATAGGAATCGGTGTTGAGAATCGGATTCAGGCGCAATGACTGCATCGAAACTCCTCGCCGGAAGTAAATAGAAAGCGGAGGCAAGCCAAGCTAAGCTTTGCTTTAGAGGCGCGCAGGTGTTGTTTAGATGAAGGATTGATTGGCACTGATATGAGAATAGCAAAGAACATGTTGAAAGCCGCTGTGCTGGCGGGGCTGTTGCTGCCTGCTAGCGCAAGATGCGCTCCGGTGGTTGCGCATTGCACTGGCGGCGTGGAGTTAAAGCTGAGTGCTCCGCAAGCTAGCCAGGGCAGCTTGATTCTGGCGCAAGTTCGCGGCGCGAAATCATTGCGCGAAGTTAGCGGGAAGTGGAATGAGCGGAACATTTATTTCTGGGAGGGCAGTACATCCGCTGGGACGCGCCGCAGCACTCACAACCATGTGAATGAGGCTTTGCTAGGCGTGGATTTGGAGAAGACTCCCGGAGACTACGAACTATCAGTGTCAGCAACAACGGAAAATGGAGAGCATGCTGAATGCACCGCTACGTTAGCGGTGCGGGAAGGCAAATTCGCGACAGAAAGACTCGCCGTACAACAGCAATTTGTGGAGCCCAACGAGCAGCAAGCGCAACGCGCCGCCGCGGAACAAGAAAAATTACGACAGATTTTTGACCACATCACTCCGGAAAAATTGTGGCACGGGCCGTTCCGACTGCCGCTGAACGGCGGGGTGCGCGGAACAAATTTCGGCAAGCGGCGGATTCTTAATGGACAGCCGCGTTCGCCGCACACTGGGGCGGATTTCCCGGCTCCGACGGGCGCACCGATTCACGCGACGCAGAGCGGGCAGGTTGTTCTGGCCGAAGAGCTTTATTTTTCGGGGAACACCGTCATTATCGATCACGGACTGGGGATTTATTCGTTATATGCGCACTTATCATCTACTGACGTGACAGTGGGAGATGCCGTGATAGCTGGCGCGGTCATCGGAAAAGTAGGCGCAACTGGGCGGGTTACGGGGCCGCACTTGCACTGGGGGGTGACGGTGAATAAGGCGCGAGTCAACCCGATCCAACTGGTCGCTCAGACAGGTATCCGATAAGTGGTGCTCAAGCTCAAAACTCGGGCCGGGTCGGCGATGGTTTGCTATGTTTGTAGTACGGATTGGCTATTGTTGCTAGCGAAGTCCTGCAACAAAGTAAGAAGTTGGTGGAGAAGTTTGAGGGTCTGGCAGTTGTGCGTCAAGCTGCCGCGTCGTTGGTTGGCTCCCCGCCCTGACAGCGAAGCGGTGCTAAGGCAGTGATATTCAGGCTCTCTGGTTTTTGAACGTTAGCAAAATTCTCTGGAACAAGATCAAGGCTAATATATGTCCCTGCTGCACTTTCGATTTAAAGAGCGCCGCCGCACGGTGCGTGTAGCGATCACCATCGGGCTAACGGTCCGTTGGGAAGCACCGTCGGGTGACGTCTTTTCAGTCAAAAGCCAATCGCAGTCTGTGAGCCAGGGCGGCGGGCTTTGTGTTCTGGAAGAGCCGATCCTTGTGGGGCAGGCGATACAGCTGGTGAATGAAAACAGCGGCGAGGCCATCGAGGCTAAAGTTGTTACCGTTCGAAAGGCGCGCGACGGCAAAACCTACATGGGTTTTGAATTCCTGGAGAACAGCACGAACTTCTGGCGAATGCATTTTCCGGCTCCGGGAGCGCGGCCGCTGCGCAGAGCGGCGCATACAAAAGTTTTGGCATAAGAGTTCACTGGTAAGTTTTGGTAACACTGTGGTTGGCCCGCGATTATTGAATTTTACTTCCCGTCGATTTCTCCTTGAATGATTCTAGGTTTAATTTCTGATACCCACGGTCTGTTACGTGACAGTGCGCTACGCGCAATGCAAAACACCGGACTGATTATTCATCCGGGGGATGTAGGGGACCCTAAAATCCTTGAAGCTTTGGAGAGCTTTGCTCCCGTAACTGCGGTGCGCGGCAATGTGGATACTGCGGAGTGGGCTGCGAGGTTACCGACGACCGCCGTGGTGAAGATTGGTGGAACAAGAATTTATGTTTTGCACGACGTTAATGAGCTGAAGGTGAATGCGATTCCTGCCGGAGTCTCCATCGTTGTGAGCGGTCACTCCCATAAACCTGGACAGGCAATGCGCGACGGTATCCTGTATATAAATCCGGGGAGCGCTGGACCGCGCAGGTTCAATTTACCCATCACCGTTGCGCGGCTCGATTTGGACCGGAAGCCCTGGGAAGTAGAGTTTATCGACGTGAGCCGACCGTAATCCGATGACGGATTCCGTGGGTTGCAAATAAATCGCGGCTGTCCGAACAGCCGCCAGGATGATTGTGCCGTGCCACAATGATAGACTTGGGTAATGGCCACCAGAAAGAAAACCAAGAAAAATAACTCCCGTAAAAAAGCTGGTCCGCGCAAAAATTCAAAAAAGGCAGCCTCGAACCGCTCGCGCAAAGTTTCGGCGAAGGCAAAGAGCGCCAAATCAAAAACAGCTATAGCAAAACCTAAGACGCGAACCTCTCAAGCTAAAACCACAAAGAACGCGCAGCCGCGCAGCGCAGCGGCTGGGAGAACAGCGCCGCGCAATACCACCCGGGTCATTCGTGGGAGCTTGGCCTCGCGCGGAGAACAAAGCATTGAAATGATAAACCTGCAGCCAAAAGGCCTGGATTCGAAATCTGGCGGACAGTCGGGCGCATTGCAGGGACTGTCTGACATCGAGGCCGCCAGTTCGGAAAGCGTTGACGAATTGCTGGAAGAAGGTAATGCCTTCGAGGCCGAAGTGGTGAAGGGCGTAGAAGACGCTCCGGATGCCGACGAGGGAGAAGTGCGAACCCACCAGCGCCCGCAAGAAGAGGATTTGCCTGAGGATTTCAGGGAAAACTGAGAGTGCGGCATCTTGCGCATCTATTTAGAAATTCTTGTGTTCCAGGCAGCCCCCGTTCGCTCAGTCAATTCACATAATTAAAATCTTGAGTTCCCGCTCTAAAAAAACGCAGTGGAACGCGATACACCCGTATTGATTCGCTAATACAAGGTTCACCCGATTGGTCGGTGCGCTTCCCATAGGTAGCTTGTAATAGGCGGTTTGAAGTTTGACCGGAGGGGCGCAATGTTTTCGTTGAACAGATTTACGACGAAGTTGAACCAATTTTCGTTGAAGAAGTTTTTGGAAACCAAGACTGGAAAAGCGATTTACGTTGGTGTTGTAACGGTGACGCTGTCGGCAGTTGGCAGCTGGGCGGTACTGGCACATCAGAGTAGCCCGTCAGCAACTAAAACGACAGCCGCAAAGAGCCGACCAGCGGTGGGCGATGCGCACTTTGCCAAAGAGGCGGCGCAGGGCGGCACGGCTGAAGTGAAGCTTGGGCAACTTGCGCAGGAAAAGGGCACTAAGGACACGGTAAAAAGTTTTGGCAAGCGCATGGTGGATGACCACTCCAAAGCGGGAGACAAGTTGAAAGATGTGGCTTCGCGCCAGAACATCCCGCTGCCATCGGATCTCTCCGCAAAAGATCAAGCCACCTATGACAGGTTGTCGAAATTGAATGGAGCCGCCTTTGATCGTGCGTACGCCCGAGACATGGTGAAGGATCACGAGACAGACGTAGCGGCGTTTCAGAGAGAGGCCAATGCCGGAAAGGACGAGTCGCTGAAGAGCTTCGCGTCAGAAACGTTGCCGACTTTGCAGGATCACCTGAAACAGGCCAAGGAAATGATGAAAACTGTGGGTGGCGCTACCGCAGCCAAAGGAACGAAGTCGAAGACCAGCACTAGCACCAGCGGCCGCTAGACGAATTTTACCCTTTCAGAAAAAAGACCATCCCTCCGAAGAGGGATGGCCTTTTTGTTGTACGCCGTGCATGTTCGGCAGCTAGCGGGTGAAAGTCCCGTCCCAACCTGATGGAGGTGAAGGGTAGCGAAGCGCAAGGGCGTCACCGTGAGGTGGGGTCTGAAGGAAGCGTGGAGC
>JAUTXJ010000247.1 GCA_030838075.1 Acidobacteriaceae bacterium | reverse complement strand
ACGCACCCACTACCAGCATCGGTAACAGCACCAGAGCTGTACCCAGGTCGGGCTGCTTTAAAATCAATACTAGCGGTAGCCCTACTAAGAATCCTGCTTTGATCAAATCCTGCAGGGAAAGCTCATCGCTGCTCACTTCCGCAAAGAAGCGGGCGACTACAATGATTATAATCAACTTTACCAATTCTGACACCTGAAAGAATTCTCCCAGGAAGGGAATCCAGCGTTTGGCACCGAAACGGCTGTGGCCCATGGCTAGGACGGCAATAAGTGCAACAATACCAATCAGGTACAAAATGGGGGCCTGATCGAGGATCAGGTGATAGTCCAAGCGGGATAGCGCGAACATCAGGGCGAAGCCGATGATTAGCCAGCGGACTTGCTTCAAGTGCATGCCCGCCAGGGAGCTGCCGTGCGTGGCGGAATAGACTTCAATTACGCCAACTGCGCAAATGGCCGCCAGGATGGCGAGCAGCCACCAATCGTAATCGCGAGTACCGGGTGCGTCTTTCATTTACTCTCTACTTTTCTTCTCGCCTTCTCGCCGGCCAAAATGCTGCCGGATTATTCCAACTAAAATCTATCGCCGCAGAGTCGCTGCCGGTGGCGCCGGAATTACAGCTGCGGCGGTGGCCGGTGTGCTCACTTTTGGTGCATCCGGTTTGGCTGGAGCCGCGGATTGCGCGTCGTTGACAGCTAAGGCGGCCTGAGCCGGATTAGTGCCGTTGTCGAAGTTGAAGCGCTGATATTCGACGGTGGTCTGGCCGTTATTTTTATTTTTCTTGTCGTAGTAGGCCTTGATAATGTCGCGGACTACCGGGCCGGAAGCGGTGCCGCCGTGCTGGCCGCTTTCCTGAACGAGAACGGCGACTACGATTTCGGGATTGCGGCGCGGAGCGTAGCCGACGAACCAGGCGTTGTCTTCAAATTTTTTCGATTTGCCCAGGCGGTCGCGCGTGGAGTAGCCGATGACTTGCGCGGTGCCGGATTTTCCGCTGAGCTCAACACCCGCGAGTTTCAGAGAAGCGCCGGTGCCGCCGTCATTCACCACGCCGTACATGGCGTCCGTTATTTTTTCCACGGTGGGTTCGGAGATGTTGAAGCGTTCTTCGCCAACATTTTGCGCGTCTTTCAATAAATGCGGCTGCTTAAAAATGCCGCCCGTGGCGATGCCGCCGATGGTGCGCGCCAGTTGCAGCGGCGTGGTGGTGACCGCGCCCTGACCCGTGGACACCGAAATGGTTTCGCCGGGGTACCACTTGCGATGGAAGACCCGTTCCACCCATTCTTGCGAAGGCATCAGGCCGGGCTCTTCGGAAGGCAGATCGATTCCTGTTTTGTGGCCAATGCCCATTTTGGTGGCGTAGTACGCGAGGCGGTCGATGCCCAGTTTCATGCCCACGTTATAGAAAAAAATATCGCAGGACTCGAGAATGGCTTTGCGGAAATTCACGACTCCGTGGGAACTCTTTCCGAATACCCAGCATTTAAATTGACGGCCGTAGAAATAGGCATAGCCGGGGCAGAAGGAGGTATAACTGTCTGGCGGAACTTTATCTTCCAGCATGGCCGTGGCGGTGATGATTTTAAAAACGGAGCCGGGAGCTAGCTGCGCCTGGATGGCGCGATTCAACATGGGGTGCAGCGGATCGTCGTTGAGGCGCTTCCAGATTTCATTCGAAACGCGCACGGAAAAATCATTGGGGTCCGGCGTGGGGCGGCTGACCATGGCAAGAACTTCGCCGCTGCGCGGGTCGAGTGCGACCACGGCACCAGGACGCGTTCCCAAAGATTGTTCGGCGACTTGCTGCAGGTCGTAGTCGATGGTGAGCTGAATCTGTTTGCCGGGAATGGCTTCCTGAGTGGAGAGGCGGCCAACTTCTTTTCCGACGCTGTTAACGATGACGCGGCGCATGCCGTCGGTGCCCATCAAAAGATCGTTGTACTGTTTTTCCAGGCCAGTTTTTCCGGCGAAGTCACCGGGGCGGAAGCGTCCATTACTGGATTCGATTTGTTGCTCGCTTACTTCACCGACGTAGCCACTGGCGTGGGCCATAAATCCGCCGGGAAGGTAGCGGCGGCGAGAGACGGAAATCATTTCGAGAATAGGAATATCGGAGCGATGGGACTCGATGAAAGCGATGTCGGCGTCAGAAGCTTCGGGCTTGATGACGATGGGCTGAAATTTAGGGAGATTGCGCGTGGTGCTGAGATCGTCCCGCAAGTCTTCGACTGCGATGTTGAGTCCATCAGCAATGGCGGGAAGATTTTTTTCGACCAGGGCGGGATCGTCACGTAACAGGAGAACGCTGAACGACGGACGATTGTCGACCAGCACGCGGCCATCGCGATCCAGCATGCGTCCACGCGGCGCGATAACCGGAATAGAGCGGACGCGATTGCGCTCGGCCATCGAAGCGTATTTCTCGGCGTCGATGATTTGCAGCTTCCAGAAGCCAAGCAGCAATACGCCGATCATGCCCACGATGACGTAGGAAGCCATGGCCAGACGGCCTTGCGGCAAACGATTGTCGCTATGAAACGAATAACCCACGAAGACCTCGCGCGCGAATATCTAAGCCAGGGCTGGTCGCCTGCTCCGGTTGACCGGAGTAACTTCGCGTCACGAAAATTTACAATTGGATTTCGATTTTTGCCGGCTGCCTATAGTTCTGCAATGAAAAGATTCTAACCGGACCCAAAAACCGCTAACCCCATGCTGCTAATGATGCCCCACAGCTGTTTGGAAACGTAACATCAGGGTTACCGGGCGGCAAGCCGTCCGGTCGTACAGGGTTCCAGGAGCGCATTATTTCTGAAGGGGAAGGCTTTAGGATGGCGGGTTGCTCCAACGCATGGGCCACGTTAATGTAAGAAATTATTCCATGAACAGCGAATTACATAAGGAAAAGCGTTCTCGCCTGGCTCTGGTGGGGATGTCTGGAAGCGGCAAAAGTTTCTGGACCAAGAAGTTAGCGGCGGCGGGGTGGAGGTCGGTTTGCTGCGATGACCTGATCGAGCAGAGACTGGCTGCGCGGCTGGCTGCTGACGGGTACTCGGGAATAAATGGCGTGGCGGCGTGGATGGGTTGGCCGAGTAGCGCGACTTATGGGCAGCGGGAAGCGGAATACCTGGCGGAGGAGATAGGAGTGATGGACGAATTCCTGAGCAATCTGGATAAGGACTCTGGCGATGCACCGATCGTTCTGGATACTACTGGCAGCGTGATTTACGCGCAGAACAATATTTTGATGCGCTTGCGGCGGCAAATGACGGTGGTGCATTTGGCCAACACTGAGCAAGAACAGCGCATGCTGGTGGATAGGTATTTGAATGATCCGAAGCCGGTGCTGTGGCGGGGAACGTTTCATGTGAAGGATCAGGAGACGCCGGGCGAAACGGTGGCGCGCTGTTATCCACTGTTGATCGGGGCGCGCCGGAAAAGTTATGAGACGCTGGCGCATTGTGCGGTGCGGGTGTCCGAACTGCGCGCAAAGCACGCTAGTGATTCAGAGAATAACGCGGCTGACGTAGAACGATTCCTGCAAAAGATACGCGAGCAGGTTGAACACACCTGATGTTTGTAACCCATCACGATAGAAATGCTTCACCGACGCTAGTGAGATGAGATACCGCAGCACATCGCGGGAAGCGCCACTGACTTCGCTACGCGGCGCGGTGTTGCGCGGCTTAGCGCCGGATGGCGGATTGTATATGCCGGTGGAAATTGCGCGGCGGTCGCCGGAAGAGCTGGAAGAATTCCGGCGGCTGCCATTTACGGAAGTATGTTTTCGCGTGGCGCGACCATTTGCCGGCGCGGAAGTGCCGGAAGAAGTGATGTGGCAAGTGGTGAGCGAGGCGATTAATTTTCCGGTGAAGCTGGTGTCGCTGTCGCCGGGATTGCATATTCTGGAGCTATTTCACGGGCCTACGCTGGCGTTCAAAGATTTTGGCGCGCGATTCATGGCGCGGCTGATGGCTTATTTTGTGCGTGACGAAACGCGCACGCTGACGGTGCTGGTGGCTACTTCGGGCGATACCGGCAGCGCGGTGGCACATGGTTTTTTGGGCGTGCCGGGTATCCGCGTGGTGATTCTTTACCCTTCGAAGCGCATCAGTGAAGCGCAGGAAAAGCAATTTACAACGCTGGGAGAAAATATCACCGCGCTGGAAGTGCAGGGAACTTTTGACGATTGCCAGCGATTGGTGAAGCAGGCGTTTTCCGATGTGGAGCTGAATAGGCGGGCGTTTTTAACTTCTGCGAATTCCATCAACATCGGGCGGTTGTTGCCGCAAATGTTTTATCACGTGGCCGCGTACCGGCAATTGCCGGTGGCTTCCGTACCGCTGATTGTTTCGGTGCCGAGCGGGAATTTTGGCAATTTGACGGCGGGAATATTTGCCAAGCGCATCGGGCTGCCGGTGACGAGGTTTGTGGCAGCGACAAATGCGAATGATGTGGTGCCGGAATATCTGCGCAGCGGGAAATTCGCGCCGCATCCGGCGTTTGCGACATTGTCCAACGCCATGGACGTGGGCAATCCAAATAATTTTCCCAGGCTGCTGGATTTATGCCGCAACCGGCTGGAGTACGTGCAAAAAGAAATCTGGGGGCACGGCGCAACGGACGCGGAGACCTTGGCAGCGATGAAGATGGTGTATGAGCGCTATCAATATATTGCTGATCCGCATACGGCGGTGGGGATTCTAGGTTGGGAGGCTTACCGCAAAGCGCATCCGGAGCCGGCGCAAGGATTGGTGCTGGCTACTGCGCACCCGGCAAAGTTTGCGGAAGTGGTGACGCGCGCGATTGGCATTGCTCCGCGATTGCCGGCGAGGCTTGCGGCCTATCTGAAACGGGAGAAATTGTCGCTACCGATGTCGAGTGGTTATGACGAATTCAAACAGTTTCTGTTGGCACACTGAGTAGCGGTTATTTTTCCCAATTCGGAGGCACTATTGCCTTCACCCTATCCAGTAATTGCTGTTCATTTTTGCCTTGATCACGCAGTGGGTGAATCAATTTGGCGTAGATCTGGTCAGAACGGGAGTGGACATCAAGATTATAGGTAAGCTGGCCGTCCAGTTGATACCCGGTAACGATATGAAAGTCTTCCGTGCTGGGGTCATACTTCAAAAATAGCAAATATCGTTTGCCAACGAGAGGCATAGAAAAATCTCGGAGCGCACGAAAGAGCACTTTGCCCGACGGCAGGCGAATTGCGCCGCCATAACGTTGGACGACGACGCTATCGCCTGATTGAATGTGACGCTCCGCAGATGAAATAGTCCGTGCCTCCTGCACGGAGACGTTGAACTCCGAATAGATATCTCGCTTGTCGTCCGACAAATATGCTTGACCTGTGGTGACCTGGCCAACGACTACCGTATCGCTTAGGCTGAAGGGGAAGGGATCCAGATAAAAATGGGGTGAGCTCAATCCAACCTCACCGTCGTCACTTTGCGCCCCCAATTCAGGTCCGGAAGAATCCAAAGTGTTATAGCGCTGACCACGCCTCAAGCGCAGAACATCGCTGGGGCCTGGGACGGCAACACTGTAATCAGTAAGAGGTCCGACACTGTACTGGGGTGTGTCAGATGTTGCCGCGGTTTGGGCAAACGCGAGTGCGCCGTTGTCGAAAGACAGCAATAACACCAAAAAACCGAAGATGGTGTGGCGTCGCATCAAACGATCACGGTGACACCTTATTTTTTACGTATCGTCGTGTTCATCTGCCAAAGATCAGGAGAGTGAAGGTGTCGGGAATTATCGGCGGACGCGGCCTGGGATGTTCCGGTGTAGCGGCAGGCGTTGGACCAAAATCCGCGCTGACCAGGTATAGATTGTGGTTGGAGGTGTCCAGCTCCATGGTACGCGCACCCTTTTGCGTCTGGATGGTGTCCACGACTGAGAACTTGTCGGTTGAATCCTCATGAGCCACGGTGACTGTTCCGTCGCCGCACGAGGCGAACGCGAAGCCGGTTGCAGGATCGAAGCGATTGGCGTCCACGCCTTGACAGATGGGTACCGTGCCGATGACCGTCCCGGAACTACCATCGACGAAAGCCATTATTTTGTTATGGCAGCCCACGATTAAAATTTCGTGCTCGGCATCGATGGCTAAACCAGAAGGGGATTCGCATGGAGCCAGCGGCCAGGTCTTTTCCACTTTCAACGTGACAGGGTCGAATTTTACGAGCTGGCTTTTGTCTTCCAGATTTACAAAGACGTGGCCCTTGCCGTCGGAAGCCGCGAATTCGGGCCCGCCGCCGAGCGCGACGGTGCCAACCGTTTTGCCCGTCGCGGCGTCGATGGCGGTGGCGGAATCAGAACCTCCGTTAAAAGTAAACACACGCTTCGACGCGGGATCATAAATGATGGCGTCTGGATTTTTCTCTGTGGTTGCTTCTCCGAGCGGCTGCAAAGTTTTCATGTCAAATACTGTTGACGTAGCGGTCTTGCCGTTGCTCGTGAATCCTTTATTCATATCTGGAACGAGGGCGATGCCATGCACGCCTTGGGTGTTGGGAATGTCACCGACAACTTTGCCTTCATCGGCGTCCACCACCATGACGTGAGTGCCATGCGAAATAAACAAGCGCCGGCTGGCTGGATCGGCGGTGAGATAATCCCAGCCACCCTCGCCGCCAAGCTTCACTTTTGTAATCAGGTGATAGCCGGATTTGCCTGTGGCGCTGCTTTCCTGGGCTTTAACAGGCCTTCTCCCAATTACAACCAAAGCAGCAACTAAAGCCAAAACTGCAGCGCAGGCCAGCCAAATTTTCCGGTGATCTCGCACTGTTCCTCCCTTGAAAAATCAGACTTACTATACACGCTCAAACAAGGGTGTTGTCAGGTCAACTTGCGCGAAAACGGCGGGATAAAAAAAAGGGACAGGCATGAATGCCTGTCCCGGGAATGCTTCCAGTAAAATTAAACTTAGGCGGCGATTTTTTGTTCGCTTAGCAAATGTACCGGCACCTTACGTAGATCCCACACAATGCCGAACCACGACAGCATTTTTAGGGTGTAGTAAGTGATGTCCACTTCCCACCAGAAAAATCCCTGACGGGCTGAAGCCATAAAGTGGTGATGATTGTTGTGCCAGCCCTCACCCAAGGTGAGCAGCGCCAGGAACCAGTTGTTTTTGCTGGTGTCGGTGGTCTCATAGCGGCGCGTGCCGAACAAATGAGAGAGCGAATTGATGGTGAAGGTGTCGTGCCACAGGAGGACAGTGCTTAGACAGAACGCCCAGACGAACAGGTGCCAGCCGCCGATAAGCCAAATCACCGCGCCCAGGGCTACGGGAGGAACCATGTGATATTTATTCAGCCAGCGCAGCTCGGGAAATTTCGCGAAATCGCCGATGTAGTTCAAGCGGGTGTCGTTGTATTTGTCGGACATGATCCAGCCGATGTGTGACCAGAAAAAGCCGAATAGTGTAGGCGAATGGAGATCCAGTTCCTGATCAGAATGGCGATGGTGATGACGATGATGCGCTGCCCACCACAGCACGCCCTTTTGCGCAGAGCTCATGGCCATGAAGGCAATTACGAACTGAAAAGCGCGGCTGGTTTTAAAGGCGCGGTGCGAAAAATAACGGTGGTATCCGGCGGTAACGAAAAACATCCGCACGCCGAGGAGCCCCAGGCAGGTCACCAGGTAATACCAATGAAAAGGAATGAAAAATATAAGTAATGATGCGATATGAATGAGCGCGAACGGCAGGGACATAATCACGGAAATTCGTGAGCCGTTAGGTAGAGGAATCGACCATGCGCGTGAAGCTGTAGCCATTCTCGGTGTTTCTTTCCGCGTCCGAATACAGCCGGACGCTCTCAAAGGCATATTCTGCGAACGCAGAGTCACTTCAGGCCAACGATGTGGACGCGGCGGAAATGTCTGGTGTTGAGAAACCCTGCACAACCAGTTTACGGGCGCATATTGCAGCGGTCAAGGGTACTGACGGCCAGCTGTACTAATTAGGATGCCTGCTGGCGCAGATAGGATAGCGCTGAAGACGGAATGATGTGCGCGAATGTGCTATCGTTTCTCGCTGCGCCGCTGCAGAAGTTTGGGCCGCGGTTTCGGGCGATTGTTGGTGCCGGAAGATTAATTCAAAAGGATTACAGAGAGAATGGCTGAGCGGCCGGTACTTGTAGGCGTTATTCCCCAAGTTGTAGTGCTCGATGACGGCGACCAGATCGCTTGGCTGTCTGATGCTGGGAATCTGCGTGTGGAATTCGACGCCAACCGGTGTCCATTTTCATCCAACGTATTCCAGGCTCCTGCGGGCATGCGGTTGCTGAGCGGTCCGCCCCGGGCCGGGATTAAAGGCGCCACATTTAAATACCGGCTATGGCTAAACGACCAGCTGGTGGGCCAAGGCGAAGTGATTCTCCGCGATAAGTAAGTCGTACCGCCCCCAAAAAAAACGCAGAAGCCTCTACTGGGAGTCCGGATGTTTCCAAGTTACAAGACCCACCTGCCACGGCAGGTAAACCCTCCAAAAAGCTCAGGGTGGGGCACCCTGAAGAGCGCTACTCGCGTGACGTTGCTGACGCGTCGTTTACAACATCTCTACAGGACGGATTGCTGAATTTTATGGGTGCGCTGCGTCCGTCGGAGCGGTCACGGCGGTGGACGTTGAAGTTTTTACTGGCGGAGGTGCTGCCGGCGGGATGACGGCGGGTGGTTTTTCTTTGGGGACACGGGGTTCGTCCTCAGTGGGAGCGGTGTCGGGCGTGTCTACGTGGACTTCGTGGTCGGCGGCTTGTTGTTCAAGGGGGACGACGTTGGCAAATTCGACTTCGGGCAGGCCACTGTGGGCGGCCTTCATAAATTGAATCCAGATCGGGAGAGCGGCGCGCGCGCCTGTCTCCTTTTTGCCCAGCGAGATTTGTTTGTCGTCGTATCCGACCCACACTCCGGAAGTAATTTGCGGCGTGAAACCAATGAACCACGCGTCGGTATAGTCCTGCGTGGTTCCGGTTTTTCCCGCGGCGGGGCGCCCCAGCGATTTGGCCTGGATGCCGGTGCCGAATTGGATGACTTCCTCGAGCATGGCGGTCATGGTGCGGGCTACTTCCGGCGTCACCACGTCGTGCACGATAGGGTGGGCTTCCTCAAGCAGCGCGCCGTCGTAACTGGTGACGCGGCGAATCATGTGCGGATCGATGCGGATGCCGTCATTGGGAAAAACGGTGAACGCGGAAACGTGTTCGAGCAGGCGCATGTCCGCGGAGCCCAGCGCGAGCGGAAGATAAGGCGGAAGCAAAGTGGTGATGCCGAAGCGGCGGGTGATATTGACGACGCTGTTGATGCCGATTTTTTCGGCCAGCTTGACGGCGGGAACGTTGCGCGACCCGGCCAAAGCGCGGCGCAGCGTTATATTGCCTTCGAATTTTTCGTCGTAATTGCGGGGCGAATAGGGCTGGCCGCCGCTGATGGTGGTGAAAGGCGCGTCCAGAATAGTGTCGAAAGGTGTCGAACCTTTTTCGAGGGCGTCGGCGTACACGTAAATTTTGAAAGAGCTGCCAACCTGGCGAACTGCCTGGGTGACGCGATTAAATTTTGAGTCTTCGAAACTGTAGCCGCCAACCATGGCCTTGATTTCGCCGGTGGGATTGTCGATGGCTACCATGGCTCCTTGTGGGCCCGGTTGCTGCTCGAGCTGCACGCGCGCGGTCGTTTCGCGTAATTCCTGGATAGAAAATTGCGCGAGGTCGCCGGCTTTCAGAAGGTCAGAAGCTTTTTTGCGGCCGGTCCAGGCAAAATCGGCGGGAGCAAGAATGGCGCGATAGTTACCGATTTTTATGGTGGCGTTTTTGTCTTCGACGGAAAGCACGAGACCGGTGGTGTAGGTGCCTTTTTCGATGGGACGGCGCCAGTCGTCGTCTTCGTAGGTGGCGACGGTGCCGAGATTGTCGCGGAGGATGTTGGGCAGATTGCCCCGCCAGCCGTGGCGGCGGTCGTAACTGTGCAAGCCGTCGCGAACGGATTGATTGGCGGCGCGCTGCATGGCGATATTCAAAGTCGTGTAAATGCGCAGGCCGCGTTCGTGAACGGCTTCGGTGCCGTAAGTGGATTCCAGATATTTGCGAATATCTTCGAAGAAATAGGGCGCCAGATCGTTGCGTGGATATTGGATGTGCACGCCGAGAGGCGTTTTGCGGGCGGCGGACTCTTCGGCGGGAGTGATTTTGCCTTCTTCCTCCATGCGGTGGAGGACTAGGTTGCGACGCGCGAGTGCCAGCGCGGGATTATTCAGCGGGGAAAATTTGGGGCCGTTGACCATGCCTGCGAGAAGAGCCGCTTCCTGCAGCTTCAGATCGGTAACGGGCTTGCCAAAATAAAATTGCGATGCGGCCGCGAAGCCATAGTTTCCGTGGGCCAGGTAAACCTGGTTGGAATACATGGTGAAAATTTGCGGCTTGGTATAGCGACGTTCGATTTGCAGAGCGAGAAGGATTTCCTGCATTTTGCGGCGAAAAGTTTTATCGCTGCGGTCGAGGAAAAGATTGCCGGCAAGCTGCATGGTGATGGTGCTGGCGCCCGCGGTGATGTGATGCTTCAAAACGTTGCGAAGGGCGGCGCCGGCGATGCGTGGAAAATCGATGCCCCAGTGATCTTCGAAGTGCTGGTCCTCGATGGCGGTAACAGCGTTGTAGAGCACCCGGGGAACCTGCTCGTAGGTCATGAGGATGCGGCGTTGCAGGGCGAAGCTGCCGACCATTTGGCCATCGTCGGCGTAAATTTCGGTGACTACCGTGGGACGATAGGTTTCCAGCGCACGAATTTCGGGCAGGTCGCTGGCATACACGAAGAGCAAGCCGCAGGCCGCGCCCAACGCGATGGAGCACAGCAGCAAGAAGGCCAGCGCGACGCGGTCAATCAGTTTAAACCCGCGTAGGCGCAGGGTGATCGGCGGCAGACTTATCATCGATAAGAAAGTTTAACGCAGATGGAAGAGGATGCGCAGAGGCGAAGGCAGGGGAAGTTTCCAAGGGTGGTAGCACAGGAATTAGTGCTGAGGCCAGTTTCAGATTGTGAGACTGATAGGGAGTTTGGCACAGACAATAGATTGCGATGTACAGGCTGACTGTAGTTTCATACCAATTCATTGGATAACTGTGGCCCCTTAAGGCAAACCATGCCAAACAACGAGAAAACTGCAAGAGCATTCTGGATATGCGCCACCATAGCGGCGATCAGCGCGGTGGTGAGTGCTTCGTTTGCCGTGGCGGGCCTGCTTGGAGCCGGCATCCACGACATCTTTGCCCTGTACGCAGCGTCTCGAAGCCTCGCCATTCCGTTGGTCGTTCTGATCTTTCTAGGGTTCCGTTCACGAGGGGGCATCGCTGCCATGGCACTGACGATGGGCCTAGTTCAGTTGTTCGACGCGGTCATCGGTGTCCTATCGCACGACCCCAGTAAGACATACGGCCCGCTTTTCCTCGCGCTTATGGGGTTCGTTTCCGTTACATTCTTGCTGCGCAGTTCTGAACGCTTCGAGCCGCACAATCACTTGTAGAGACACACACCAGGAAATACTTTCTTTTGGACGATAAATGCGGTAATCGGAAACTGGATTCCAGGGTGCTTGTGTCGCAAATTCGATTACTTGTGTTGAAGTTCAGAAAAACGAGGGAATTAGATCCATGAACTTTTCCGGGAGAGTGGCGCTAATCACCGGGGCGGGCAGCGCGCTTGGGATAGGTTTCGCCACGGCTCGTTTGCTGGCACAAGGTGGGGCAAAAATCGCGATTACTTCGACGACCGATAGAATCAATGAGAGGGCTCGCGAACTGGCCACGGAGAATGCCGATATTTTTGCTTTGGCCGCGGACCTGCGCGATCAAGCGAGCACTCACATGCTGGTTCGCGAAGTTCTGGCCCGCTATGGCCGCATCGATATTCTGGTGAACAATGCGGGAATGACGCAGGTCAGCAATCCCGACGAGACGCTCTCAACATCTTTCGCCGAGCTTAGCGAAGCGGACTGGGATTACAGCATCGCGCTCAACCTGAAGACCACCTTTAATATGACGAAAGCGGTTCTGCCGTCCATGCTGAGTGCAGAATATGGGCGTATCGTGAATGTTTCGTCGGTCACTGGGCCACTGGTTAGCAATCCTCGCGCAACGGCCTACAGTGCGGCCAAAGCTGGCATGGTGGGGCTAACGCGCAGCCTCGCAATGGAAGTTGCCCGCAACGGAATAACGGTAAATGCCGTGGCCCCCGGCTGGATTGAAACGGCGTCTTCAACTGAGCAGGAAATTATCGCTGGCAAGAATACGCCGGTCGGCCGGCCTGGGCGTCCTGAGGAAGTCGCCGCAGCTATCGCGTTCCTGGCTTCTGAATCCGCGTCCTATGTGACCGGACAGATGATGGTGATCGACGGCGGCAATACGATCCAGGAATACAAAGGGCCACCCGATTCTTACTACTGAAATTTTCTTGAAGGTGCGGCGAGCGCCTTGACGTATTTACCGGGCGTTGGTTTCCCGGACCAGCGCGATTCGGTTCCTCCGTCGCGTGACACCTGCCATTTGCCGGACGCTCCGGGATAGGTGCGAAACCCAGGCTGCCGACTCGTCCGAGGTCCAGGCTTAATCGCTACACCGTTACAACAATTTTGCCGATCTGCTCGTTGGACTCCATGTAGCGGTGCGCTTCGACGATCTGCGCAAATGGAAAGACGCGATCTATCCGCGGTTTGAAGTCGCCCGCTTCGATGTGATCGAAAACGTACTGCTGAGCCTTGGCTCTCAATTTGGGATCAAAAAGTACTTCGCGCAGGGTGTATCCGCGAATGGACAGTCCTTTGCTCAGCGCGGTAAACAAGGGAAACGGCGTTGGCTCGGGCGCAAGCGCTCCATATTCGAAGATGGTTCCTCCGACAGCTGTCGCCTGCGCGAGCGCCTCGATGCCTTTGCCTGCGATGGGGTCAAATATCACTCGAGCGCCTTTGCCACCGGTAATTTTGTTCACCCGCGCGAGGAAGTCTTCTTCTTGCGTGGCGATCACGTGGGTTGCCCCGATCTCGGCCAACGCTGCCTTTTTCTTGGACGTTCGCGTGGTTGCAATGCTGGTGGCGCCTTCCGTCTTCACCATTTCGATGGCGGCAATTCCTACACTGCTGCTGGCAGCGGTGATCACTACGAAATCTGTTTTTGTGATGTGAGCGTGTGCAATCAGCGCTCCATAGGCCGTCAGGTATTGCATCCAGATCGATGTGCCTTCTTCCGGTGTCAGCTTTGCTGGATAAACCGCCAAAGCGCTGGCCGGAACAATCGCAACATCTCCGTATACGCCGTAGTTCGTCATCAAAAACGCCGGCACGGTGCTGGCTTTCTTGCCAATCCAGCTCTTGTCCACGTCCGGCCCCACCGCCGCAACTACACCAGCGGCCTCATAGCCAAGCTTCGAGGGCAGGACGGGGGACTCCAGGTAGTGGCCGCGGCGGAACATCGATTCCGCTCTGTTGAGTCCGATAGCCTTCACGTTGAGGCGGACTTCGCCTTTTCCCGGCTCGGGGATTGGCTCATCCTGAATCTTCAATACTTCCGGCCCACCTAGGGTATGGAAGCGGACAACTTTTGCGGTTTCATTCGCCACGGCAATCTCCGATACGCAATATGTGCAACTGGAATACCAAGTGTGCGGGAATCAAAACCAACAGCACACATTCGCAAACCCTAATCTCGGCGCCACCCGCCTTTTACGGGGCTCCTGAAAACCTTACGACGAGGTTTGAATTTGGATCATAAACATTCACGATAAGATGATCGGTCAGCGGTACTCCCTCCGAGGAAATCTTCAATTCGTAGGCCCAAAGGGTCGTGGGTGAGATTTCGTTCCTTTCCAGGTGCCTCATGGTCATCTTGGAGACCGGTCTTGTCTTCAGTCCGGTTTTCCACTCAGCCTGGAACTGGAGGGACCCCATCAAGGCGGCAGCAGTTCCTGCGCATCGCTTGTCAAACGGCGTATCGCGAGAGTCCCAGGGGTTGGCGAAGACCTTCACCACCAAAGATTCCGGATAGTTGGTTACTGGTCTTGTACGCCGTCCAGAATGAATGAGAAAGAGTAGTCCATTTTCAGTCTCGCGTCTCTCAAGCTGGTCGAAAAAGTCGCCCGCTATCATTCCGGCGTTGAAGATTATTCGTTGATCGTCAAAGATGAGGTTCCATTTTCCCATCAAAAGGACCCGGCCGTAGTGGCGCCCCATTGTCGGTAGAGATAGGGCCATAGAGATCAGGAGCGGGGCAACCACTCCGAATCTACATCGCGGTGCATTTTTGGAGGCCATTGATCTTTTCGTTTCTAAGGTACGTAAGGGAAGATGAAACTCCATCGATTAGTCCGGGCTGCCAGGCATTGGTTTAGCGCCTGTAACAGAGCCAGTTCGCAGCGTCGTGCTCATCGCCATAACAGTTTGCATGAGACTGACCTCGTATTGAAGCGCTTGTGTCGCGGCTGCGCTTGCGCTCATCCCAGCGTTGACCAGTTGTCTTGTTCCACCGCCATGCCCTGTGTGAATCGGCTCGGCATCTCGGCCAATAGTTGGGAGCGCAATATATGCAACTGGAATACCAGGTGCGCGGCTATTTTGTATTGATACGCCGCACCATGAGGTGGCGCGGAATTAATCCGCTGGTGCGGCGCGGGTTTTGGCCCATTCGCGGATGGATGTTACTTCTTCGGCACGCGTTACGCTGAGAGGTTGCGTCGAATGAATCTCCTCGAGGAGCACTTCGGTGGTTAGTTGTTGCTTCTGCGCGAACGCGGTGTAAAGGCCCGCGACGATGGCCTGCTCGATTTCTGCTCCAGAAAAACCGTCGCTGCCCACCGCAAGTTTTTGCAAATCAAATGTGGTTGCGTCGCGGCCGCGCTTTTTCAAATGCAATTCGAAGAGCGCCGCGCGAACTTCAAGGCTGGGTAAATCCACAAAGAAAATCTCGTCGAAGCGCCCCTCAAGTACGCGCCAAGAATTTCCGTTGCCACTCGCGTTCGAAGAGCGGCGTCTTTCACTGGAAACAACACTTCCACCCGCTCGTACAGATTGCGCGGCATCCAGTCCGCGCTGCCGAGATAGATTTCGGGGTTGCCGCGATTTTCAAAATAAAAAATGCGGCTGTGCTCCAGGAAACGCCCTACGATGCTGCGCACTCGGATTCGCGAGCTGATCCCGCGCAAGCCCGGCACCAACGCGCATTGACCTCTTACGATCAGATCAATCTCCACGCCCGAGCGCGAGGCGCGGTACAACGCCTGAATCACCGGTGGATCCACCAGCGCGTTGATTTTTACGATGATGCGCGCCGGCTTCCCGCGGCGGGCGTTGCGGGCTTCCCGGTCGATGAGGGCGATACAGGAACGCGCCATATCCACCGGCGCGAGCATTAAGGGTTTGTAGTTCGGTTGCTCCGCATAGGCCGTCAGATAGTTGAAAGTATTGTGCACCGCCGAAGTAATCGCTTCGTCACGCGTGAACAGGCTCAGATCGGTGTAAAATCGCGCCGTCGATGGATTGTAATTTCCGGTGCCCAGGTGGGCGTAGCGCCGAATCTTACCTTCGGGATCCTGCCGCACCACCAGAGTCAGCTTCGCGTGCGTTTTCAGCCCCACCACGCCGTGAAACACCTGCACCCCGGCGTCTTCCAAACTGCGCGCCCAGCGAATATTGGTAGCCTCGTCGAACGACGCCTTTAATTCCACAACGACCGTCACTTCCTTTTTTCCTGCGGCCTCGATCAGCGCCCTCACGATGGGCGAGTCGGAACTGGTGCGGTACAGAGTTTGCTTGATCGAAAGCACCCGCGGGTCCTGCGCCGCCGTCCGGATAAAATTCACTGCCGTGTCGTAGGATTCGTACGTATGATGGATCAACGTGTCCTGACGCCGGATCGACTCAAAAAAATTGTCGGCGTCCTGACCTACGCGTACCAGGCGGGGCGAGAAGGGAGGAAATTTCAAATCCGGCCGCCGCGTTTCATCGTAAAGATGCGTCACCCGTTGCAGATTCACCGGCCCGCGCACCCGAAACACCAGCGACTCCTCCAGGTCAAACGTGGAAACCAGCCGCTCGACGATTTCCGCATGAGCCCCCGCTTCAATCTTGAGACGCACGGCTTCGCCCTTGCGGCGTTGCGCGATCTGCGAGTCCACCGCATCCAGCAGGTTGCGGGTCTCTTCCGCCTCCAGGTAGAGGTTGCTGTTGCGCGTCACGCGAAACGAGGCGTGCGCCAATATTTCGTAGCCCCGATAAAGCTTCGCCGCGTGCGTGGAGATCAAATCCTGCAGAAAAATATATTGAATCGCTCCGTCGTCGGAGGGGATGCAGAGCAAACGGGGCAAAGCCCGCGGTATCGTCACTACCCCAAAATATGGCTTTCCATTCCCGCCGCGGCGCCGTCGAAGGATAAATGCAACGCACAGCGCTTTGTTCATCACTCGCGGAAAAGGATGCGAAGGGTCGACCGTCACGGGCGTGAGCATGGGCAAAATCCGCCGCTCATAAAACGTCTTCGCTGTCCGCGCCGCCTTGATGCCCAGCTCCTTAACGGACAAGACTCGAATAGATTGCCGTGCCAGCGCCGGCAGCAACTCTTCATTCCAGCATTTGTATTGATCGCGGACAAACAGATGCATCTCGGCCGTGACTTTTGCCAATTCCTCTTCGGCGGTCAGCCCATCCGCCCCCGTTTCACGCGAGCCATGCTCGATGCGCTGCAAAAAGCTCGAAACACGCACCTCCACAAACTCATCCAGGTTACTGGCGGTAATCGCCAGAAACCTGACGCGCTCCAGCAGCGGATTATTTTTGTCGCGCGCCTCTTCGAGCACGTGCCGGTTGAATTCCAACCATTGCAGGTGCCGGTTGAAGTAGTACCGCGGATCGTCTAGAGCAATACGTTTCATTGGATTCCGGATGAAGGCCCACTGTTACTCAAATGTATTAACGGCTGATGAACAACGAATCACCGACCTTTATCTCCTAGCAGCCTCCGCGTAATCCCCCCGTAACAATCCTCCGCTAGCCTCACACCCGGTCGGGCCAGGGCCCGCTCCGATTTTCTTAAATCCAATCGCACACCACTACGAAAGGTCGCTCGCATGAAAAACTCGGCCGCAATTTTTGGCCTTTTGGTTGCATCGCTCGCAAGCACGGCATCGGCGCAGGAGGGTGCTGTTCCCAAAGGTGTTCCCCATCTCGACCACGTCTTCGTCGTCATGATGGAAAATCATGGCTACAAGCAGATCATCGGTAATCCCGACACGCCTTTCGCCAATTCCTACGCGCAATCGGCCAACCATGCCACCAACTATTACGCGGTGGCCCATCCTAGCTTCACCAACTACCTCGAATTCGTCGGCGGCTCCAACTTCGGCGTGCATAGCGACAATAACCCCGATTGGCACAACGCCACGTGCACCAACAACCTGCAATCCGCCACGGTCAACACCGATACTCCAGCCAGCCCCGACGTCTGTCCCATCTATGGCACGGGAACTGACGCGGCCACGCCCGCCGTCGACTGCACCAACGAAGTGACTTGCGCCCCCGGCAGCAACGCCGGAGAAAACAACATCGATGGGGTGAAGTCCATCCCCGCCGACACGCACATCGTTGGCAAAACCATCGCCGACCAGATTGTCGCCGCCGGCCTCACCTGGAAGAGCTATCAGGAAAGCCTCGGTCCGCAGGGCGCCGACAACGTGAATTTCTCCGACGGTTTTTTTACCGACTCGAGCAATATTCTCGCGGTGCTGCCCAACGAAGCGCAAGGCTTGCTCAAGCTATATGCCGCTAAACACAACCCGTTCGTCTATTTCCGCAGTGTGCAGGAAGGCCAGAATCCCGAGTTAAGCCTTCAACGAGTGGTTGGCTTTGAAGGTCAGCACGGTTTATTTGAAGACCTCAGCTCCGGTCACGTGCCGTCCCTCTCGTTTATCGCCCCCAACCAGTGCAACGATCAGCACGGTCGTGGCAACGGCGGCACGCAGTGCGACTTCGATCCCAACGACAACGGTACTCTCGTCGGATTGAACCCCGCGCTCATGTACATCGGCGACCTCACCCTGCGCAACATCGTGAAAGAGATTCACAGTTCGCCCGCGTGGAAGGAAGGCCGCAACGCCATCGTGGTCGCTTGGGATGAAGATGACTACAGCGTTTCGCCCACCACTAACAAAGTGCTGCTCATCGTGGACACCAACTACGGCGTGCAAGGCGTGCGCGACAACACCTTCTACACCCACTTCTCCATGCTCAAGACTCTGGAAGCGGGCTTCCGGCTGCCGTGCCTCAACCATGCCTGCGACGCCCAGACCAAAGTAATCTCCA
>JAUTXJ010000230.1 GCA_030838075.1 Acidobacteriaceae bacterium | reverse complement strand
CTCCCATCCGTTGATGCGGGCGCCCTGGATCGTGACGGGAAAGAAAATGTCGGAGTTATTCAGATTGTTGTGATCGAAGAAGTTATTCGCGCGCGTCAGAAAATTGTCAGCGTCGAGAGTCCAACCTCGAAACGGAAGGGTGACGCCAAACTGGTGTTCTTCGTCACGCTCACCGTGGAGAGGGACGAATCCCAGGTTCTGGCTGCTGACGACTTGTAGTAGCGGTCCGGATGCCGTAATAAGTGGCGGTGCTTGATAGAAGTGGCCGTAAAAACCGCGAAAGACCCAATTCAGTTTCGGTATTCGTACGGAAGCACCAACGCGTGGGCTAGTCGCATTTTCAACTACGCCTCCGGAAAAATGTGTTTGGCGAAGACCGGCATTCAGGGTGAGCCAGGAAGTCGCTTTTAGTTGGTCTTCCGCGTAAACCGCAACCAGACTGCCCACAGGTGTTTCGACATCAGACGGGTTCAGATTGGGCGCACTGTTGTCATTGAAAATCAATCCAAACAGATGATTATCCTGCTGCGCAAAACCATAAATCCCCGCTCGCAGATTGTTGCGATCCTTGACCCAAGACATCGTGACCTGACCACCCTCGTACTTGGAAGACCGTTTTTCCGTTGCGGAACTGGGCAGATCCGAAGGACTGCTCTCGTAATCCGCTCGGTTGAAGTGATAGAAGGGCGAAATCGTGACCATTAATCCCGGGCTAAACGTACGCACCCACGAAAACGTCACAAAGGAATCGGTCTCACGATTCACATCGTGAAGAAACGTACCTTGGGTGTTTGGATCGTTTGGGTCGAAGGGCACCTGGTAGTAATCGCGTCGGATCTGCGCGACCAGCCGCAATTGATCCTGCGAGTCTGCGTTGTAGATCAGCGAAGTAAATCCGCCGACGCCATTCGCGGCGTCATGAATGACCGCGCTCGTGGGAGTTTGCAAGCCCAGATTTGTGCGATTGCCGCTCGCACTGCCGTAGTAAGCGAACCGGTTGTTATGACCTCCAAAATTCACCTGATCGTCAGTTTGATAGAAATTCCCGGCACTTAGAATGAGCTCGGCCTCATTATTCCTCTCGAAGCCCGTCCGTGGAGCCACGTTGAAGATGCCGTAGGTTCGATCACCATAATCCGCTGCGTAGCTGCCTCGTTGCGCTTCAACAGTATCGATGTCCTTCGGGTCGATCTGTGGGCCAAGATTGCTCCCGATATTCGTATTAGGGATGGGTACGCCGTCGATCAGCCAGCTCACTTGGTGTCCTCCGCGAATGTGCAGCTGGTCGTGCGTGAAATAAGACCCGGGAACATAGTCCGTAATGAGGGACAAGCTGTTCGTTCGGGATGCCCCAGGTGTTTGTTGAATCTGTTCGCGATCAATCAGCGTGGTCGGTGTTATTGACTCCGTTTGTCCTGGGGCAGCCTCAGCCGAAACGGTGACCGATTGAATCTGCGAGGCTAATTGCAGTTCAAAGTGCAAGACTGGAGCGGTCCCCGACAAAACCGTCATCACCTGTTCAGAGCTGGCAAAGTCCGCTTTGGAAGCTGTAATGACATATTCCGCCACCGGCACTGCATCGAAGTGAAAGTCGCCATTGACGTCGGTTTGCGTCGTCAATGTAAAAGCTGAATCTTTCGCCTTGAGGGAAATCTGAACATCGGGAATGGGCCGATGCTGGGAATCATGCACGACGCCTCGCACACTCCCAAAAATCGTCGCATTCGAAATAGAAACAAGGACTACCAAATACAAAACGACAAAAAGACACCATGTGCGCATACGAGTCTCCGCATTTCAATTTAGATTTTGTTCGAGCCCGGAAATGAAGCGTGCAGACTTACGCGCGAGGAGGTTGCACCGGAGGAGTATGGAAACCCATCAAGGAGAAAATATTATTCCCCAGATGGACTGCGCCATTTGTTCTGATAGCTATCAATCTCAGTCGCAGGCACAGGACCGCTGGAGGTAAAGGTGACGCTAGACCAAAATCAACAGTATGGCCACAGCCCTTCATTACACAATCCGGCGATTTTCCGTGGTGACAATCCATTTCATCTGTTTCGCTGGCGCTCGTGGGTGTCCCCGTTTTACCGTGCATTGGACAAAGCCGCGGACACTGTGCGGGCATACCCGATTGAGTCGCACAAAGCGAAGCGATCGGCGCGACGATCAGCGCGAGAATCAGGATGGACGCCTTAATGCGGAACATATAATTCAGAATGGTACTCTTTCCGTCGTACTTGTGCCAACCGTGCGCGCAGAGTTAGCGCAATGACGACTTGCAGGCGACGCTGGTACCTCGACCGTGTTTCGCCCATGACAAGCCTTTGTCAAGAGAGATTCAGCGCGGAGCAGGAGCCGGAAGTTTGAAACGTCACGGTCTCGGGGCCTAAATCCAGCCGCGCGTCGGTAATCTTTGACCTCGATAACGACGGCGACCTGGACATCGTCACCAATGATTTCAACTCCGAGCCCATGGTGTTGATCAGCGATCTCGCGCAGCAAAAGAAAATCCACTGGCTTAAAGTTGTGCTCGTCGGAACCAAATCCAATCGCAACGGCTTGGGCGCCACCGTTCGCGTGCACAGTGGCGGACAAACTTATACTCGCTACAACGACGGCAAGTCTGGCTACTTGTCGCAAAGCGTTCTGCCTTTATATTTCGGTCTGGGCGATATTTCAAAAATTGATAGCATCGAAGTCGCGTGGCCTTCCGGTCGCAAACAAGTCCTCAGTAAAGGCCTGACTGACAATCAGACGCTAAAAATCACCGAACCGGATAAATAGTTCCCGTATCGCGGAGTTACCTTGCTAATTCGAGGCCGGTCTGTCATCCGTAGTGCCCAACACCGTTCCAAGCTCTAACGCGCCCTTTATGAGTAATACGGTCTTCCCCCGATAGGCACCATTCATGTGCGGGATAAAATCACAAGCCGGGTGATGTATCTACGCTATCCACGCAATTGACTTTCAAAAGAATTGAGGAAGTATGATCAAATTTCTTTATACCTCAGCGTTAGGCCTGCTTTTTGTGTTCTCAGCCTACGCCGTTCCGCAGCAGCGCGAGCATACACGCGACTCGCAGACCCCCTCGCTGATAAATATTCGCGTCTCGCGAACCGTGCAAGCGGTGAATTACCGCGACCGGGCTTCCACCAAGATCGATTTTCGAGGTACGCCGCTCATGCCCCGCGCCGAAGGAAAAGCCGACATTCAGGCCAAGGGCGGGCGCGTAGCAATTAGAGCTGAGTTTGATCACCTCGAACTGCCATCAACTTTTGGTTCAGCCTATTTGACCTACGTTCTGTGGGCCATTTCGCCGGAGGGTACCCCGAATAATTTGGGCGAAGTTGTGCTCGAGGGAAGTAAGAGCAAGCTGGCAGTCACCACCAACCTCCAAACATTCGCCATGATTGTCACCGCTGAGCCTTACTTCGCGGTCAGTTTTCCCAGCGAAGTGGTGGTCATTGAAAATATTGTTCGCGGCGACACCAAAGGTTCCGTTAGCACTGTTGATGCCAAATTTGAACTTTTAAAGCGCGGCACCTATGACGATATGCGTCTGGAACGTTTCACTACTGACGCGAGCGCTCCGCTCTCGTTGTACGAGGCTCGCAATGCTTTGCGCATTGCGAAAGCCCAAGGAGCTGCTCAATACGCCCCCGAATCTTGGGCCAAAGCCGAAGACGCTATGCGGCGGGCCGAGGATTATCAGCTACGTAAGCAACACAAAGCGGTGCCAACCGCTGCAAGAGAAGCAGTGCAAGACGCGGAGGACGCGCGCAACATCGCCGTAAAACGCCAGGAAGACGAGCGCGTCGCGCAACAGCAGCGCCAAGCGGATGAGCAAGCCCGCCGCGCCAAGGCCGCTCAGGAAGACGAGTCGCAGCGCCGCGCGGAAGCTGAGCGCCAGCAAATGCAAGCAGAAGTATCGGCAGCGCAGGAAGCTAAGGCTCGTGCTGAGGCCGATGCGCAACGTAAAACAGCCATGCTGCAGGAACAGCAGGCTCGCGAGCAGGCAGCTTTAGCCGCGCAACAAGCCGCGCAATCCGCACAGCAAGCTCAGGATGCTCAGTCGCAAGCCCAGCAAGCGCAGCAGCAGGCTCAACTGGCTCAACAACAGGCCGCCCAATCCGAACGTGACAAGCAGGAACTACGCGCCAAGCTTCTTCAACAATTCAATCGCATCCTCGAGACTCGCGATACGGTACGCGGTTTGGTCGTGAATATTGGCGACGTATTATTTGACACCGGGAGATATACCCTGAAGCCTCCCGCGCGCGAGGCCCTGGCTAAGCTGTCCGGCATCGTGCTCGCCTATCCGGGATTGAAACTGACTGTGGAGGGTCACACCGACTCAACCGGCACGCCTTCCTTCAACCAGAAGTTATCTGAGGAACGTGCGATGACCGTTCGTGATTATCTCGTTCAGCAAGGCGTGGACATGAATTCCGTAACCGCAGCCGGCCTTGGCGAAGGTATGCCCATTGCCGATAATTCGACCGCGGCTGGACGTCAGAAAAATCGGCGCGTGGAAATAATCGTCAGTGGGGAAGTGATTGGCACCAGAATCGGCGGCCAGCCGGGAGATCAACCGCCGCAGTAGGAAAACAATCCAATTCAAACAAAAAAAACGCGCCGAAATCTTCGGCGCGCTTTGCTTGTACGCCGCGCATGTTCGGCAGCTTGCGGGTGAAAGTCCCGTCCCAACCTGATGGAGGTGAAGGGTAGCGAAGCGCAAGGGCGTCACCGCGAGGTGGGGTCTGAAGGAAGCGTGGAGCAA
>JAUTXJ010000215.1 GCA_030838075.1 Acidobacteriaceae bacterium | reverse complement strand
AAAAGTATGGGAGTTGATTCTCGTCGCTTTTCTGGTCGGCGTGGTGAATGCCTTTGACGTGCCCATTCGCCAATCATTTCTGGTGCAAATGGTTGTGAAAGAGGATTTGCCCAACGCGATCGCGCTGAACTCTTCCATCTTCAATGGAGCCCGGGTGGTGGGTCCCGCAGTGGCAGGCTTTGCGCTGGCGTGGAAAGGACCGGCATGGTGTTTCCTGTTGAACGGCATCAGCTTCCTCGCGGTGCTCGCGGCGTTGCTGGCGATGCGCTTACCGAAGTCGGTGGTCAAGCCTCCAGAAGGTTCGCCCTTTCAGAATTTTATTCAGGGCTTCCGGTTTGCGATGAGCGACATGCCGGTGCGATCGGCTTTGTTGCTGCTTAGTCTTTTAAGTCTTCTGGGACTGCAATACTCGGTTTTCCTGCCGATCTTCGCGAGCGAAGTTCTGCACCGCGACGCCAAGGGTTTTGGGTTGCTGATGAGCACCGCCGGAATTGGAGCGGTCCTGGGGGCGCTTTATTTCGCTGGGCGTACCAGCTACAAGGGGCTGGCGCGCTGGATTGCGGGCACCTCGCTGGCTTGTGGAGTTTGCCTGGTGCTTTTTTCACAATCCAGGGTGTTCTGGTTCTCTGCCGCGGTTTTACTTGTTGTGGGTTTCGCCGCCACGGTGCAAATGGCCGCCACCAACACCATCGTGCAAAGCCGTGTGCCGGACGAACTGCGCGGCCGGGTGATGGCGGTTTACGCGACCATGTTCATGGGCGTGCAACCGATTGGATCATTGATCGCGGGAGGCATAGCCAAACATATCGGCGCGCCTTATACGCTCACGATCTTTGGCGCGCTGGTCCTGGTCGGCAGCCTGGTTTTCTTGTTCCGCGTGGTGTTGCGCTTACGCTCGCAGGCCACCCAAATTTCTCCAACCTCGACGATTTAGTGGGCTACCGCCGCGCATATAACTTGTGCCGGAACAATTAAAAGAGAGCCTTTATGCTCAACGTGCGAACCGAGGCCACGGATCACATCGATATACTCGTGGTGTTTCGCAAAGTCGTGAACACGCAGCAGTAAATACCCATCGGCATTTTGAGACCTCGACATAACAGATTACGTATCATTCCAATAACTAAAAGCAGTTGGATTTGCCAATGCTGCGCCGCTTCCCCAAACGGTCATAAAAGTGCAGACCAGTTGTTGACCCCGCCCGGTCAGAACACACGGTAGTAAAGAAATTTACCCGGGAAAGCGGTCATCCAGATGAACATAAGATTTGAACCCAAAATAGTACTCGGAATGGTCTTCGCGTTAATGCTTTGCGGTGCGACGTTGGCGGATCGCGTCTCGAAGTACCAAGGCAATGCTCTCAGCGATACGAGAGGTACGGACTTCGGTGTCCCTAGCGGGCATGGCTGGGATCGAGCTGCCAACCCCTGCAATTGCAGCCTGGATGGCAGTTTTGTACGCAAAGATGTAGAAAAGGGCACCGGCTGGAGCTTCACTGCCGGGTCGCATACTGTGGCCGTGCCTGCGGCGGAGCCGGCAACGGGTTTGTTTGTGGGTCTTGGCCTGGCAGTATTTGGGCTAATGCGCCGTCGCAAGAAAAAACCGCTCGAAAACGCTGTGTGGGAGAATCTGGGCTAACACTTTCTCTGGCAGTTCCGATCCTTAGCTACCGGCATGCGCCGGAATTATTTTTACCATTTTTCGCACACAAAGTGCCCATCTTAGGCACGTTTCCGTAAATCTATGTCGGATTCGACCGGTAGATCCATGCCGGCTTTACGTCCGCTGCTGTCGCCGTGACGGGGATGTCGGCCACACGGGTTAGTACCGCATCCACTTTGTTTCGGTTGGGCGACAGCGAGCACACCGGATCCGTGGCGGCGGCATCATTCACTAGCAAAAGGGCCTGGCACCGGCACCCGCCAAAATCCACTTCGCGCCGGTCGCAGCTCCGGCACGGTTCCTGCATCCACTCTTGGCCGCGAAATTTTTGGAATGCGGCGGAGGATTCCCAGATCTGGCGCAAGCTGCGGTTTTGCACATTTTCAAATGTCAGACCTGGGATCACGCGGGCGGCATGGCAGGGCAGAACGTCGCCGCTCGGCACGACCAGCATGAGTTTGCGTCCCCAGCCACCCATGCAGGCCTTCGGAAATTTTGCGTAATAGTCGGGAACTACGTACTCGATGCGCATCTTGCCGCGCAGCCGCTCCTGGGCCTGCTTCAATATTCCCAGCGAGGAATTCAGTTGCTCGCGGGTGGGCAGGAGATTTTCGCGGTTGGCAAAAGCCCAGCCGTAATACTGCACGTTGGCGAACTCCACTCGCGTCGCGCAGGAGGTTTCCGCAATGGCTAGCATTTCCGGGAGTTGATCCATGTTGCGGCGATGGATGACGAAATTCAGGGTCACCGCTACGCGATGGCCGCGAAGCCACTCAAGCACGCGCAATTTTTGCGCATGCGTAGTCGTGCCGGAGATTTCGCTGGCAATTTCGGGGCGTGCGCCCTGAAAGCTGAGCTGGAAATGATCCAATCCTGCCGCCACCAATTTTTCGAGGCGTGATTCGTCAAGGGGCAAGCCGGAGGTAATGAGGTTCACGTACAGGCCGGCGCCGCGGGCTGCGCTCACCAGCTCCACGAGATCTGGGCGGGCCAGCGGTTCGCCGCCGGTGAAGTCTGCCTGTAAAACGCCGAGTTCCGCAGCCTGAGTAAAGACGTTACGCCACGCGTCGGTGGAAAGCTCATTCGAGCGGGCATTCAATTCCAGCGGATTGGAACAATAGACGCAGTGCAGCGGGCACCGATGGGTAAGTTCGGCAATTAAAGCCAGGGGCGTGGAAACGGTGCTATTCATTTATATTTTAATGATATCTGATTGAGGCGCCACTCGCGTCGCAGGTCGCACGAGCGCGGTGATGTAGCAATTCCGCGGGGCGGTGGGACTGAACAATACTTGTTGAGCGCCCACGGCCGATAAATTAGACTACTAAGCTACGCTGCCGCCCACAGAGGCATCAGCATCCACAAAGTCCAACGCCCGCTGATCGTTTAGCAAAGATAAATATCCGAGGATATCGGTCTCAACTTTTTGCGGGTCGGCTTTGTCGTAGATTCTCTGCAATTCCGTGATTATCTGGCGCACGGTGTGTTGTCCGTCGCAACGTTCCACAATTTCGAGGCTCGGCCCCATCAATCGCAGAGCTTTTTCCGGCATCAGCAAGACGCGCGGCTGTTGCTTCGCATCGTTCAGGCGGCATCCTGGCGCCAAACGCGGACGGCTATTTAAATCGGGAGTCATTGATGTTTTTTCACGGTGTAATTATTTTTCGCTCGGCTTAAAAGCGCCGGGTGGGGGCCAGCCAGGTTGCACATACGCGAAATACAATGCGTCGAGCTGGGCCCACAGAATGTCGCACTTGGTGCGCAGCGCGGCGTAGGCCTTTTGTTGCTCCTCGGGCGTTCGCGCGTTCTTTACTACCCAAGCCAGCGCAAACTCCGCATCCTTGGGCGCCTGCGTCAAGCGCGCATTGAAATAATCAAGTCCTCCCGTGAGCCACGGATAATGCTGGCGCAGGCGGTCGACTCGCAAGGTAATCAGCTTGTGTGAGAAAAGCTCGGTGAGCGAAGAGGCCACCGCTTCGAGCAGCGAATGCGTGCTCACAAAATTTACGTAAGCCTGCACCGCGAATCGTGTGGCTGGCAATATGCCGTCGCCGTGCAGCGCTTGCTGGCGGGGCAGCCCGGTGGCCTCCACCAGTCGCAGCCACTTTTCGATGCCGCCAGGATTGTTTCCGTCGCCGTCGTGGTCGATCACACGTTTGCGCCACGCCAGACGGAACGAGGGATCGTCACTGCGCGCCAGAATGGCCGCATCTTTTAACGGAATATGGCTCTGGTAGTAGTAGCGGTTCACTGCCCAGGCTTGCAGTTGCCCGCGCGTCAGCTTGCCTTCGTGCATCAACAAATGAAACGGGTGCTGGTGGTGATAGCGCTCTTCGCCAATGGCGTGAAAGCCGGCGATGAATTCAGTTTCCGGCAGCATCTTTTTTTCTGCCGTGAGGCTAGCCGGGATGTTAGCGGGCGCGTTCATATTTCCAGCTCCATCCCATCGTAGGCCAATTCAAACCCTGCATCCAGCACGGCGTGATGCTGGGGGCTGTCTTCGTCGAGGATTGGATTGGTATTGTTGATGTGAATCAGAATTTTGCGTCCCTTGATGTTCTTGGGATATTGCTCAAGCATTCCTCCGGGTCCGGAGAGCGGCACGTGACCGATCTGGCGGGCGGTCTTCTTGCTTCGTCCAGTTTTAATCAGTTCGTCGTCGCTCCAGAATGTGCCGTCGACAAAGGACGCGTCACTATTTTCGATCCAGGAACTCCAAGCACCGGCGTGCCCGTTGGCCGTTTTTGTCTCTGCGGGAATTGCAGGGGCATAAAATATTTTCTTGTCACCTTTATGAATCACGAACGCCGACGTGGCTTCCTCCGCCACGAGCGTTCGCCGCAGTTCTTCACTTACATAGTCGGGATAACAGCCGCCCATGGGAACGGTGGTGCACAGAAACTCTGGCGTGGAGCCCGACTCTTCCTCGAGATGGCAGCCTAACCGGCCTTTACTGGATAGCCGCACCCACTTTACCGGAGGGTCGGCTCGATCGAGAACACGAAAGACGCGATTTTCTTTTTGCAGCGCGGACTGTACCGAGGGTGTCGCGAAAACAAAAAAGGACTGGAATTCGCGCAAATGAAGAAGTCCCGCCACGGAGTCGATGTCGGCGCTCGGCAAGAACACCCCGCCGATAGGGGACTCGACTGGCGCAGGCGCGGCGGCTGAGGGCACGCCCATTCGAGCCGAAGCGCTTGAGGCGCGATTCGGACACAATTCAGGCGTGGCAATGAGTTGCGTTCTCAGGTCCGGAGAAGCGCTAAGAAGAAACCAAACTTTGGAGTTGGTGGTGAAAGCCAGCTGGGTCTGGCTGCGCGCGCGGCCGTGAAATTTCCCGGCTCTTACCCGTTGGCAATTG
>JAUTXJ010000193.1 GCA_030838075.1 Acidobacteriaceae bacterium | reverse complement strand
GTTCCGCGGAGGATTCAGAAAGGCATCCGAAACATTTGGTTTTGTCGCGCCACCTTGAGTAACAAACGGAGAGCCAAAGAGCGGATCGGACACGCCGTTACTGATTCCAAACGGCGGCTCGGCCACGAACTGTTCCAGAACTAATTGCTCAATGGGATTGTAAAATAGCCCCCAACCCATGCTGATGGTCATTTTGTTGGGTCCGCCGGTCAATTTGGCGAGCAAGCCGTCGCTGGCGGCGGGACTCCAATTCAGCCCTAGCCGAGGCGCAAACGCTTTATAGTAAGTGTTGAAAAGGCCGCCCGGCACACCTTTATCGCCGGGAACCACGAGACCGGTGGGAGTGACGCCTTGGTTGTCGCAGGTATTTCCGGGCCCGAACAAATTGCTCGCCGGACTTAGTTGACACGGGTAGATGGTTGAAACCTGGCCAGGATTAAATCGCTGCACCTTTTGGCCTATATCCGTGAGCGGAGTGTTCATTTCCCATCTCAAACCGTAATTCAAAGTAACATTCGGCCTGATCTTCCAGCTGTCCTGCGCAAATAAATATACGGAAGTGCTGCGCACAAGTTCGGTATTGGCAGACCCCTGTGAGTAACCCACCGGCAAGCCCAACAAATAGTTGCCATATGGGTCGGAGAGTTGCGTGTCGTTATTGCCCCCGGGCCCAAAAATGTATTCGCCGTTCACGTTGAAAAAAACAGTCTGATCGAATTTCTGGTAGCGAATATCTCCGCCAAATTTCAAGCTATGGTTGCCGATGATCTTGCTGTAGTTGTCGTCGAACTGGAATGTGTTTCCGGTCTGAGGCAACTGGCCTTCGAAGTTATTGCCGAAGAGTCCTTGAGTTCCGTTGATAGTGACAAATGGCACACCTTCAAACTTCGGCCCGAGTCCCGGATGGATCCCGCAACCAAATCCGGGGCAAGGAGGAGTCGATCCCAGGAGCGTGCCGTCGTCCGCCACCAGCGGAGTATCTGTCGTGCCGGTGAAGCAGAAAGGCGCCGCCGCGGGGTCCGTGCCGCACGAGGCGGTAACCGCGTTGGTTACGGTCGGCGTATAGAACTGGGGCTCGGCTTCTCGGAATAACGTGAATCGAAATTCGTTTACGGAGGTCGAACCGATGGTCCAGGTGTGGCTGGCGTTGATCTGCTGAACGTGAGAAATAATACGTCCGCCGAAATTGCCCAATGAGCCGCCAGCCAACTGAAAATTAGCGAAAGGATCGAGGGAATTATCGTTGTCGTAGTAGTAGTACACCGACAATTTTTGCTTGGGGGTCAGGATTTGGTCAAAGCGAATCTGGAACTGATCGCCGCGATCCGTAGATTTAACTACATCCTGCACCTGCGAACTGTTTCCGCCTGCTCCCGGCAAAAAATGCACCATGCTGACCGCCACCGGATCGAAACATCCGGTGGGAACTATTCCGCCGGTAAAGATAGAATCGTATGGCGTCGGGGTGCCGGCAGCGGCCGCATCCAGACTGGCCTGCTGAGGAGCCGGCAGGTTTGACCGGCATCCCGCCCTGTTTTCAAAAATGTTGGCAACCATTGAGTCGTTCAGCGTCCCGGGAAGTGGCGTGCCAAAATTTCCAGCCAAATCGCCGGCAGTGGGCACCGGTACTTGCTGTGAAACGATGCCTCGGACGATGCGACGCCCTTCGTAGGAACCAAAAATGAAGGTCTTGTCTTTCTTGATTGGTCCACCGAAGGTTCCGCCAAACTGGTTTTGATTGAAAGGGGGCTTGGGGGTGGGCTGAAAGGTGAATCCGTGTGCGTTCAAAACTTCGTTGCGGAAGAATTCGTAGGCGCTGCCATGGAAATCATTGGTGCCAGACTTGGTGACCACGTTCACGACTGCGCCAGAGTTGCGGCCGTATTCCGCGTCGAACGAATTGGTAATGACGCGGAATTCCTCGACGCTATCAGGAGACGGCTGCACCGCTGGCAGGTTGGCAAAAAGGTCGTTGCCGTCGCCGCCGTTGACCGAGTAGTTGTTGGAGCGGCCACGGCCACCGTTTACGGTGACGACACCGGCCTTGTCGGAACCATAGAACAAGCTATTTCCGATCTGAGATTGCACACCGGGTTGCAACTGCAGCAATTGATAAACGTCGCGCTGGTTCAGCGGCAACTGCGTCGAAGAGGTGGAGTTCACGACCGCGCCGAGTTGCGTGGAGGTGGTGTCCACGACCGGAGGAGTTCCGGTCACTTCAACCGATTCCGTGGACCCGCCAACTTGGAGCGGAATATCCAGGCTGAGCACTTCGTTTAAATTTACGATGATGCCCTTGCGGGTGTACCGCTTGAATCCCTGCTGGGCAACTTCGATGTCGTAAGTGCCGACCGGAACTTCGAGAAAAATATACTCTCCACTATTGCCGCTAACGGTGTTCGCGGTGACGTTGGTGGCCTGGTTAATCAGCGCAAGATTCGCGCCCGATACCGCGCCTCCGCTGGGGTCGACGACCGTGCCGCGAATGCGCCCGCCGGTGCTTTGCGCACGTGCGTGCGGAGCAATGCTAAGTGCTGTGAGTAAAAGCGAGAGCACTCCCAAAGAGAAGGATGAACGCGAACGTACACCTAGACTTGAATCTCGGGACATAATTAACTCACCCCTGTTTTCTGAATGCGAAATTTCTATTCACTTGCACGATTCTTCGAGGTTGCTGCATTTCCCAAACCTTACTATAATCCTGCAAACTTAGAGAAGGTCGGGACCGGTGTCAAGCAGAAATAATTCATCCGGCAAATCGGCGGGACGCGCAGGTGCGCGTCCGCTACGTATCAGCGAGGTGGCGCGGCGAGTGGGAATTTCTTCTTCGGCGCTACGCGCGTGGGAAACCCTGGGCCTGATCGTTCCGCGCCGCAGCGAAAGCCGCTACCGGGAATACGACGAATCCGACGTGCGCATGCTGCGCCGGGCAATTTTTTTGCGCCGGGAGCGGGGATTGAATCCCGCAGCGATTGTGCATGTGTTAAAGCGGCAAGGTGTAGTGATGGCTCCTCCGGATGCTCCGCGCGTGCCGGGCCAACGTTTTCGACGATTGCGTACTCGGCGGGGGCTTTCGCTGGCACAGGTAGCGCGCGCGACGGGCGTTTCGGTGGGATTTCTGAGCGCGCTGGAGCGCGGCCAGATGCGTTCCTCGATCGCTACGTTGCGGCGCATCGCGCGTTTCTACCGGACTAACATCCTCTCGTTTTTTGAAGCCGCGGAAGAAAATCCACGCCTGGTGCGCCCGGCACAGCGCAAAATTCTGGAAACCACTCCGGGCGTGCGCATGGAATTGTTGGCGTGGGGCAACACCGCCATGGAGCCGCATCTCTTTCGCGTGCGGCCGGGTGGCGGCAGCGGCGAATCTTATGCGCACGAAGGCGAGGAATTCTTGCATGTGCTTCGCGGCGATTTTGAAATCTGGCTGAATAGCGGTGAGCATTACCGCTTGAAGCCGGGCGACAGCCTTTATTTTGAGAGTTCCACGCCACATCGCTGGAAAAATCCGGGGCGCAGCGAAACGTGGCTGCTGTGGATTAATACGCCGCCAACATTTTAATTTCAGGGGGACCTAACTGTTGATGACTGCGCGCCGATCTCACTTCGTAGTGGTGATTCTTTGCGTTATTTTGTTGGCGGTTGGGTCCGCCAGGGCGCAGAACTCTCAAAGTGCCGCGGACATAGTGGTGCTTCACGGGCGCATCTACACACTGGATTCGAGGCAGCCCTGGGCCGAAGCGTTGGCGATTCGCGGGGATAAAATTGTCGCGGTAGGCGACGACGCCAGCGTCGGAAAATTTCGCGACCATAACACGAAAGTAATCGACGCCGCGGGACAATTGGTGCTGCCGGGCTTTGTGGATTGCCACATCCACTTCATGGACGGCTCGCTGAGCCTTGGTCGCGTAAATCTGGAGGGTGCGAAAGATGTTTCCGAGATTCAGCAGCGTCTCCGCGACTACGCTGCCAAGCATCCTGGAAATGATTGGCTGCTCGGGCGTGGGTGGGATTACGCGATGTTTGGCGCGGCGGCGCTGCCTGACAAAAAATATCTCGATGAACTTTTTCCGGATCGTCCGGTTTTCTTGGAGGGCTACGACGGTCATACGTATTGGGCAAACTCCAAAGCGTTGGCCCTCGCGGGAATAACGCGTGACACGCCCGATCCGCCCAACGGTGTTATCGTCCGTGATCCAACTACACACGAAGCTACCGGAGCTTTAAAAGAAGCCGCGCAAGACGCTGTCGCTAAAGCGGTGCCCGAGGTTACTCGGGCCGAGAGACTGGCGGCACTAAGGGCCGGCATCAAATGGGCGAATGAGAACGGTCTCACGCGCGTCCATAGCGCTGGGCAGGATTTCCCGCAACTTGAACTTTACGATGAACTGCGCCGCCACGGCGACTTGACGCTGCGCTTCTACATTGCCTATTTCATGGACCCTCCGGAAATGCGGCCGCAGGATGTGGATGCCATCGAGAACGCGCGAAAGAAATATCATGACGCGTGGATCGATACCAACGCCGTGAAATTCATGGTGGATGGGGTCATCGAATCGCACACTGCGGCCATGATCGAGCCGTACAGCGACGATCCGTCATTGAAAGGCAAACTTTTTTGGGAACCTGCTAAATATAGTTCCGCTGTCGTGGAGCTCGATAAGCGCGGCTTGCAACTTTTTACTCATGCGATTGGGGAGCTGGGGGTGCGCACCGCTCTTGATGCTTACCAGCGCGCGGAAGAAGTGAACCATACGAGTGATCGCCGTCCACGCATCGAACACATTGAGACGGTTACTGCCGCGGACATTCCGCGATTTGGCAAACTCGGCGTGATCGCCAGCATGCAGCCGCTGCATTCCTATCCCAACACGGATACGTTGGATGTGTGGGCGCGCAATGCCGGGCAGGATCGCGCTTCGCGGGCGTGGTCGTGGAAGAGTATTGCGGATGCGGGCGGGCGGTACGCATTTGGTAGCGACTGGCCGGTGGTGACCCTGAATCCTTGGGAAGGTTTGCAAACAGCGGTTACGCGGCAGACTCGGGAAGGCACGCCGGCGAGCGGCTTCGTACCTTCGCAGCGGTTGACTGTTGCGCAAGCGGTGGAAGGTTACACGCTCGGAGCTGCGTTCGCAGGGCGGCGGGAGAAAACCGAAGGCTCGCTGGAGAGAGGCAAGCTCGCGGACCTGATTATCGTTTCGCAGAACATTTTTGAAATCGATCCGCATAAAATCTCGGAGACGAAGGTTCGAACCACCATCGTGGGTGGCCAAGTCGTTTATCAATCTGATGCCAAATAATTCCAGGACAATTTTGCGCAGCACAACATTTCAAATTGGGAGTCGTGATCAACTAGCGATGCGGTGCGCGGTTGCAGTTTTGTTATTGTTCGCGCTCGCTTGCGCGGCGTGTAAGCCAAAGCAGCCGACACTCACGCTGCTGGTGTGGGAAGGTTATGCCGATCCATCGTTCATTGGGCCGTTCGAGGAAAGCCATCACTGCAAGGTGGTTGCTTCCTACATGGGGACCAGCGATGAATTGGTTGCCAAGTTGCGCGGGGGAAGCGCCTCCAACTATGACGTGATTTCGCCATCGAGTGATGTTGCTGCTTCGATTGTGCGCGCGGGACTTGCTGCACCGCTGGACGTTTCAAAAATTCCGGCGTACTCGCAGCTCTCGCCGAAGCTTCGCGACTCGAACATCGTAAAGCTCAACGGCCAGGTTTATGGCGTGCCGTTTGTATGGGGGCCGAACCCGCTGCTATATGACACGACGGCGTTTGCGAAGGCACCAGACTCCTGGAGAATTTTGTGGGATGCGAAATATCGCGGCAGAGTCTCGGTGTGGGATGAACTGTCGACTATTTATATGGCCGCGCAAGTGCTTGGGTACGACAAGCCCGATCCGAGCCAGCTCTACAATTTGAGTGACGCGCAACTGGAGGCGGTGAAGGAAAAACTCATCGAGCTTAAACCCAACATTCGCAAAATGTGGGCCACCGGCGGCGAGCTGACCAACCTTTTCCAGAATCACGAAGTGGTGATCGCCATGGGTTGGCCGCTGATGACCAATGACCTTCGTAAATTAAATTTCCCGATTGGCGAAACTATCCCACGCGAAAACACTACCGGGTGGATCGATCACCTGATGATTACCGCGGCCAGCTCCAACAAAGAACTGGCGCAGGAATTTCTTGCGTATATGGTGGAAGCGCAGACGCAGAAAAAAGTCAGCGACGTGACGCACTACACACCCGCTAATCCTGGAGCAGCGCAGTTTTTGACTGCCGATGAAAAGAAAATTTTGCATCTCAACGATCCGGATGCGTACATGCAGCGGATTTATTTCTGGCAAGACGTTCCCCGCCGTTCCAAATACAACGAAATCTGGAATGAGGTGAAGGCCGCGCAGTGAGCCTGGGGTCCGCGATTCCGCAGCCGTTGGAAGAGGAGCGGGCGGCTCGGCCATTGCTGGAAGTTCGGGTGGTGGTGAAACGGTTCGGCAATCACGAAGTGTTAAAAGGAATTTCTCTTACCATTGCCGCGGGTGAATTCATCACTTTGCTGGGGGAGAGCGGTTCCGGCAAAACTACTATGCTGCGATTGATTGCTGGATTTGAGCAGCCCAGTTCCGGCGAGATTTGGATGAACGGTTCGCGTCTGGATACTTTGCCGCCTTACAAACGCCGCGTGAACACGGTGTTTCAGCAATATGCGCTTTTTCCGCATTTGAATGTGCGCGACAACGTAGCTTACGGCTTGCGGGTCACGAATACGCCTTCCATTGAAATTGACACGCGCGTTATTGACGCGTTGCGAATGGTGAAGATGGACAGTTTCGCTTCGGCGCGGCCGGCAACGCTTAGCGGTGGACAGCAGCAGCGCGTCGCACTGGCTCGTGCGCTGGTGAATCGGCCGCTATTGCTGTTGCTGGACGAGCCACTTTCCGCGCTGGATGCCAATTTACGAAAAGAAATGCAAAGTGAACTGAAATCGCTGCAGCGTGAAGTGGGCATCACGTTTCTTTTCGTGACTCACGATCAGGATGAGGCCATGGCGCTGTCCGATCGCATCGCGTTGCTCCGCAACGGAGCGCTCGAGCAGATCGGCTCGCCACGCGAAATTTATTCGCATCCCGCAACGGCGTACACCGCTCGGTTTATAGGTCAGACAAATCTGTTGCGCGCTGAGATTCGCGGCGGTGTCGCGACGTGCGGCGCCTTGCGGTGGCCCACATCCGCGCCGGACGGCCCGGCTGTTTTTTCGTTGCGCCCCGAAGCGATTCGGCTCGCAGACACCGTTGCAGATTCCGCCGCTGCAAATCCATCGGCGCCGGAAGCGCGGTTTGCCGCCATCGTAAAACAGCAACTTTATGGCGGAGCCAGCGAATTGCTGGAAGTAGAATGCGGCGGGCAGACACTGCGCGTGAAGATTTCCGCACGCGGGCCGCTGTCCGGCAAACAAGATTTCATTTTTTCGG
Organism: Acidobacteriaceae bacterium; assembly: GCA_030838075.1. GTDB lineage: Bacteria > Acidobacteriota > Terriglobia > Acidiferrales > UBA7541 > Acidiferrum. Next base: position 4,071 of record JAUTXJ010000193.1, on the reverse strand, counting down.
CTAAGGATGCGGTGCGAGTGACGGAATAAGGTTTCAGACTTTAATAGCAGGATTCGTTTTTCACAATGTATTCGCGCGCTTACAAATCGTTCGTTTCCCTGCCACCGCTGGTGTGGGTCGGGCTATTTCTTTTGCTGCCCTACACGTTGATGCTGGCGCACAGTTTCTGGGTGGTTCGCGATGGATTTATCGTGCATGAATGGAACCTGCAAAATTACCGGACGCTGGCGACCAATCCCGTTTATGTGCAGGTGCTGCTGCGAAGCATGCGCATCGCTGCTTCGGTTACGCTGTGTTCGCTGCTGCTCGGGTATCCGCTGGCCTACTATCTTTCTTTTTACGCTGGGGCGCGTAAAGAAATTCTCTATCAACTGGTGATCGTGCCGCTATGGATAAGTTATCTCGTGCGCGGCTACGCGTGGAAAACGATTCTCGGGAGCGACGGAGTTTTAAACGGCTTCCTGCAATATCTGCATCTCACGAACGCACCGGTGGGCTTCCTGCTTTACAGCCCCTTCGCCGTGATCCTGATGCTGACCCACATTTACACGCCGTTTGTTTTTCTGCCGATTTATGCCGCGCTGGAACATATTCCGCGGCCGCTGGTTGAAGCTTCGCAAGACCTCGGCGCGAGCCCGTTCAAAACATTTCTTCGGGTCATACTCCCGCTTTCGCTGCCCGGATTGCTGGCGGGAGCGACGTTTGCCTTCGTTCTTTCGCTGGGTGATTTTCTCGCGCCACTGCTTGTTGGCGGGGCTTCCGGCACGATGATCGCCAACATCGTGCAAAGCCTCTTCGGCGCGGCGTATGACTGGCCTCTGGGCGCGGCCATTTCGGTTTGCATCCTACTAATCACCGTGACGCTCTTATTTTTTACCGAGCGACTGGCGAAGCGCTGGGCTTTTCGATGAGTGCCACGCCCACGACAGCTACTATGCGCTCCAGTGCGTCCGCAACGCGTCGGGCGCCACTGCTTGCAGCTTATGCGTGGCTAGTGTTCGCATTTATTTATCTACCAATCATCGTGCTCATCGTGTATTCGTTCAATCGCGACGGCGTGGGTGGCTTTCCGCCACACCACCTCACGCTTGATTGGTACCGCCAGCTTTTTGGCGACGGTGCGATCTGGACTTCGGTGCTGAATAGCCTGATCGTCGCTGCTTGCAGCGTGGCGCTGTCACTGACGCTGGGCTTGCCGGCCGCGCTGGCGCTGGATCGCGCCAACTTCCCGGGCAAATCGCTTTTCCGCCGGCTGGTTTTGCTGCCGCTGATTTTGCCGGGGATTATTACTGGGCTTTCGTTGTTGATGTTCGCGGTGTGCGCGGGCGCGCACTTGAGCTTGCTCACCGTTTTTCTCGGTCATGGAACGGCATTGATCTCCGTAGCCACTACTGAACTTTTTGCTGGGCTGCAAAAAATGGATCGCGCCCAGGAAGAAGCTTCGCTCGATCTGGGCGCGACGCCACTGCAAACTTTCTGGCGCGTGACCCTGCCAAACTTAAAGCTTTCTCTCATCGCCGCCGGCTTGCTGATTTTCACCCTTTCCATGGACGAAATCGCCGTCACTTTTTTTCTGATCGGGCGCGACAATACTCTGCCGCTGGAAATCTGGGGCCGCTTGCGGCGCGGGATCACGCCGGAAATCAACGCCATTTCCACGCTGATTTTTGCCGCTTCGGTAATTTTGATCGTGATCTGGTTTCAGTTGCGCACTCGCGCGCAACGCAAGGCTCTTTGAATAGGGAGACTCATGTCGCACACACGCCGCAACTTCATCAAATACGTAGTCGCAGGGTCGGTATCTGCCGGCTGCCCAATTGACGCAAGCCTGCTGGCCGTTCCCGACGAGAAATCGTCCACGACGCCACGTGTGGAAGGCGAACATTTCGAAATCTGCCACCAGGTGCGCGACGGCCACCAATTTCAGCGACCTGAGGCTACGCGCAAGGCTGACGTGGTGATTGTCGGCGGCGGCGTCGCAGGACTATCCGCCGGGTATTTCCTGCGCGGCAAGGATTGGCTGCTGCTCGAGAAGGAAGATCACTTTGGCGGCAACGCTTACCAGGAAGAATACGATGGCGCGGCATTCGCTACCGGCTCGGCCTACGCCTTCAAAGGCGATCATGGAGACCAGTTGGCCGCCGAGATGGGCCTTAAACTTCTGCCCGTAAATAATCCCGATCCGACCATCGTAAACAAAACGTTTGTTGCCGATACCTGGAACGCCGGGCTGGATCATTTGCCGTATCCGCAGGAAGTGCGCGGCAGCTTTAAGAAATTTCGCGACGACATGATGAAGATCGACATCTTGAAACACGTGAATGAACTGGACGCGCAGCCGCTGACCGATTACACGTCGAAGTATGCGCCGGAAGTCCAGCAATGGTGGGATGGCTACGGCCCCTCCAACTGGGGCGCCACCACGGAAGACACGTCCGCGTTTGTGGCTTTGGCTACGTTGCAAGGTCTGATCACTGGAGAAGACGCCAAGCGGGTGATTTTGCCCGGCGGGCTTGGCTGCATCACGCACAAATTGGTAGCAGTGCTGCAACCAAAATATAAGGAACGCATGCTGGGCGAAGCCACGGTGGTGGCGGTGGTTTCGGCTGACGATCACGTAAAGGTAACGTATTTCCATGACGGGCAGTTGGTTACCGTGGCGGCAAAAACGGTGATCATGTGTACGCAGAAACACATCGCCTCGCGGCTGGTGATGGGCATTCCTTACGAGCAGAAGACCGCGATGAAGCGCACGCGCTACGCGCCCTATCCTGTGGTGAACCTGATTTTTGATAAGCCGGTTTACAACCGCGGCTACGACACGTGGTGTCCGGGAAATTCCTTCACCGATTTTATCGTTGCGGACTGGACCATTCGCAACACGCCCGGCTATCACCAGAAACACAACATACTTTCGTTTTACACGCCGCTGCGCGAAAACCAGCGCTCCACGCTGCTGGAAGAAGACAATTGCAAAAAGCTGGCCGCGCAAGTTCTGGCGGATTTCCAGAAAGTGCTGCCGGAGTTCGATCTTGATCCGGTGGAAGTGCGCATTTATCGCCGCGGCCACCCCATGTTCATGGGCGTACCCGGGCAATACACAAAAAATCGCATCGCCGCGGCGCATGCCATGGATCGCATTTACTTCGGCGGCAACGATTCCGGGGGACCGGAATCTCTGACCAGCGAAGCGATTCGGTTTTCTCAAGGCGGGGCTGAATGGGCTGAAATGATTCTCGCGGGCAAACCGGGCGCGAAGGATTTCGCCGAAAAAGTCCTCAATACGCGCGAATTTTAAATTCGCGTTTTCCGTTCCTGCTACTGGACCCGCGGCAGAATATCTACCGCCTCTTCGCGAATTGGTGTATACATTCTGCAACCGGGCGTCCCAATTCAAAAGTTAAGCCCAAGAAATATATGGAGGAGAATTATGAAGAAATCACTGAGCGTGGCGGCGGTGGCGGGGTTACTGATCGTCGCGTCGCTGGCTGTTGCGCGGGCGCAAAAAGAACTCAGCAAGGATCACGTTACCCACGTGTCTGCGAGTAAGGCGACATTTAAACCAATGGAGAGGAGTGGGGGTGCTGTATCCAGTGCCGTCCTGTATGGCGACCCGGACAAAGGCCCGCATGCAACGTTCACGAAGTTCAAGCCGGGCTACGATGCCGGAACGCACTACCACACCAATGACGTTCGGATTGTAGTCATCAAAGGGGCCTACCTGTACAAGGACGATGACGGCGAAAAGCGCGTAGGCCCGGGAGAGTTCTTATCAGTTCCCGGAGGTCACAAGCACTGGAGCGGCGGCGACAAGACAGAAGGCGCGCTGTTTTATCAGGACGGCCCGGATAAATTCGATCTCGTCCCAGTGAAATAACTATTCGGCTGACTCAGTACCGGACCGCATCCTTCGCGGCATTCGCGAGGGGTGCGGTTTTTGATTTTCTTCGCCTTGAATCTTTCTGTTCCTCGCGTTGCACGGATTCCCGAGCTATTGCAACTGAATCCTATAAAGATTGCGTCGCGTATTTCGGCGGGAGTAAACGTAGAACGAGGGACTGATAGCCGATT
>JAUTXJ010000182.1 GCA_030838075.1 Acidobacteriaceae bacterium | reverse complement strand
TCAACCAAAAGCTGAAGGCATTGAGACGCGGGAAGGCCATATCCCGCGCACCGATCATCAATGGGATGAGGTAATTCGCAAATCCAAACAACATGGGCATGACCACGAAGAAAATCATGGTGGTGCCGTGCATGGTGAACATGCGATTGAAAACGTCGGGCGATACGAAATTGTTATGCGGACGGATGAGCTGGATGCGCAAGATGGCCGCTTCGATGCCGCCGATGATGAGAAACACCAAGGCATAAGAGATGTACAGGATGCCGAGTCGCTTATGGTCGACAGTGGTTACCCAATCGTGAAGCCTGGCGACAAGAGGAAGCGAGACCGCATCGGGCCCGAACGTTGAAATTGCGTCAGTCGCCATTGGGTGTTCCCTCAACTCACTCAGTGCAGCGTCGCCAAGTAGGCGGTCACAGCGTCGAGCTGGTGATCGCTCAAGCCCATAGCTGGCATTTTGGAGCCAGGTTTGATGCTGTCCGGATTTTGAAGCCATAGACGCAGATTTTCGGGAGTGTTTGGCGCGGCTCCGGAAGCGATTGTTTCGCGGCTCATCAGATGGGTCAGGTCCGGGCCGAAGCGCCCGTTGGCCACGGTTCCTGTCACGGCATGACAGTTGATACAGGCGGTTGTCTCAAAAATGCGCTGCCCCTCAGAAACGGATGTGCTCGTGTGCGCCAACTGAGTTTGTTGCGCAACCCAGTTTTCGAAATCCTGGCGTGATTGCACATACACGCGGAGGAGCATCTTGGCATGCTGCGTTCCGCAATATTGCGCACACTGGCCGAGGTAGAGACCAGTCTGCTGTGGATCAAACCACAGGGAATTAGGGTGATTGGGAATCAGGTCGGTCTTACCGCCCAGACGGGGGACCCAGAAGCTGTGATCCGTGTCCGCGGAGAGAAGGGTGATAAAGGTTGGGCTAGGGTCGGCCGGGTCGCTCACGGGCACATGGAGTTCGTTTGCAGTCACAACCTTTAGGCCCGGATAGCGGTACTCCCACCAGAACTGATGGCCGATGGCAATCACTTGAATCGCGTTGCGCGGCTGGGCAGATGTCTGGATGCCGACGAGCACTCGGGCCGTGGCTAAGAATAAAACCACGACGATGAGAATGGGAATCACGGTCCATGCCAGTTCGACCTGGTTGCTGCCGTAAACCTGGGGAGGCTCGCGGCCATCATCGTCTGCCGGCTTTCCAAATTTCAAGACGCAGTACACCAGCAAGCTGAAGACGATCGCGAATATGCCTGCGGTGACCGCAAGCACAAAAAGTGAGAGCCCCATGATGGAATGGGCCGGCGTGGACACCGGTGCAAAAATATTAGTTGGACTTAAAGCGTGGCCCGCAGAATCAGCCAGTACGGTTAGTGGGAGACACAGGAAAACGATCAGAGGCACTGCCAACCGCACAGGCCGATTGGAGGAGCCTGTAATTTGCATTTACCTTACCTCTCCAATTCACGCGGGAGCATGCCATCAGCCCGTCGCTAATTGCAACGGTTTCCGGCCCTCGACGCGGTTCTGGCGATTCCGGCCACCTGATACGACACGAGTAAAGGCACCTTTGATACCACAGTAAATGTGTACGAGGTCGCTCCAAGTGAGTTAATTAAAGGGCAAGTAGTCACGAGAGGTGAATGCGCGTGTCAGGATATTGGACATAGCGACTGCGGTTCCGACACCTCCCGGCCTAAACGAAAAAACATCCGTCCTCCAACAGATTGACAGTGGTCCACGGATTCGACAGGCAACGCTCGCCAACTGAGGTTGAAGTCCTGTCTGTTTAACTTCGTATCCTGCTTCGTGCCAGCGTCTTGAACTACTCTCGGCGGTTACTTGTGGAACGGCACACAGCGTGCTTTCACCAATGAGGAAGTTGAATAGGAAATCGCGGCGCAGTTAAAGGCGGCATTCATGATGAAACCAATCACGCAGGAAAATAGCAGGCTTGGATTTGTGGGGGTCGGTTACATGGGCCGGCCGATCGCGCGGAGGTTACTTGAATCTGGCTTCAAGTTGACAGCGTACGACCGGGACCACGATAAGGCCGAAGTGTTAATGCGATATGGCGGCACCGTCGCGCAAAGCATTCCGGAACTCGCCGCCCGCTGCAACGTCGTGTTGTCCTGCCTTCCGAGCGATGAAGCGGTGCTGGACATTTATAGAGGACCCGACGGCGTGTTCGCCAATGCGGTTAGCGGCTCGGTAGTCATAGACACGAGTACGGTATATCCCGAAACCTCGCAGGAACTCTCAAGGCTGGGCTCAGAGCGTGGAGTTGAAGTTCTCGACGTGACGATATCTGGGAGTACTCCGGCCGCTGAAAATGGATTGCTGACTTTATTTGGTGGCGGAGACAAGCAGTGCTTCGACGCTGTGGAGTCCATCTTTCGGGTGATCGCCAAGAAGTATTTTTATCTGGGACGGAGCGGCTCGGGAGCGACGATGAAGCTGGTGGTGAACACCTTGCTCGGAATCGGAATGCAGGCGATTGCCGAAGCCGTCGCGCTGGGTGAAAAAGCTGGGCTCGATCGCACTCGTTTATTGAACGTTCTTGCGGAGACTGCGGTAGTGGCTCCGGCGCATGTGGGCAAATTGGAAAAAGCGATCAAGAGCGATTACAGCCCGCAATTTCCGATTCGACTAATGAACAAGGATTTCGGGTTGATTCTAAATCTAGCCGCCGCCGTTGGCGCGCGAATGCCCGCGGCGGGTGCTGCTTTCGAGATAAATGCGAGGCAAGCGGACGAAGGAGCAGAGCAAGATTTTTCGGCGGTAATTCTACAAATGGAAAAATACGCGCATTTGGCTTCCACCGCCAACGCGCAGAAATAAATAGGAGAGCACGTTATGTCTAAACTGAAACTACTGGGCTGCATAGCGGGATTGATTGGAATCGCATGCTTGATGGGGTATTCGCAGGAGGCGACCGAGTATGTTTCTCCGTCCGAAGCTACTCCTAAGGGCAAGGCGCCCAAGATGAAGGTTCGATTGCTGAACCCTGGAGAAGCGACGAAGCAATATGTGGTTATTTTCTACCAGGGAGACGAGGCTTTCTCCGGACTGCTGGAGTTTGCCGAGAAGTATCACGTTACGAGCGCGCATTTCACCGCTATCGGAGCCGTGAATGGAGCAACGCTCGGGTGGTTCGATCCCCAGCGAAAAATGTACAAGAAGATTCCCGTTAACGGTCAGCACGAATTGATTGGGATGAGCGGCGATATTGCGCTCTATAAAGGGAAACCGGTAGTTCATACCCACATGGTGCTGGGCAGTCCAGATGGAACAACGTTCGGCGGTCACGTTCTCGACGCGAATGTGTCACCGACGCTGGAAGTAATGGTTACAGACGATCCAGTGACGATGCAAAAGCGATTTGATCCGGCAACGGATCTGACGTTGATTGATCCCGCTTTGAAATAACATCGCAACGTGTCTGGTTTGCGAGGGAACTACAAAAAGAGGAGGCTGAACAACCATGCCTGAAGTACGTGTGATTGCAAAATTTGCGGCTCGCAAGGGTAAGGAAAAACAACTGAGGGAGCTCCTGCGGGGCTTGTTGGCTCCTACCCACGCCGAACCGGGATGTAAATTGTATGAACTCTATGAGTCCGACACGAAGGGGCGCTTCTATTTCTACGAGAGATGGGAAAGTCAAGCTACGCTCGATAAGCACGCAGCCAGTCCTCACTTTAAGCGCTTGGAGGAGACTGCCGGGGGAGTACTACAAGAGCCCTTCGAGGTGAATATCTTGGAGTCGATTCAGGCCGGCGCCGCTGCAAGGTGAGAGTTTCAGCGATGCGAAAATTGAAATCAGGGGTTGGCAACGGTTTCGTCAAGAATGTGATTTGCCCCTTGCTATTGAAAAAGTGCTCGGGAGAAAACATGGAAAACAAAAATAATCAATATGGGCAACAGGACTCGCGTCACCCGGATCGCGTGTCAGTTGCCACTTCTCACGACGCCTCTGACGACAGCATGTCCAGGCGAGGATTCCTCGGATTTGCGGCAGCATCAATTCTTCTGGCGCACGCAGGGCAGCAGTCCCTACGATCAGACTCCAGGAACGGCATTCCTTATCGCACCTTGGGCCGTAGCAAAGAGAAAGTTTCGCTCGTCGGTCTCGGTGGCTATCATCTTGGCAAACAGGCAGATCCTCAGGAAAGCATTCGCATCATTCGAACGGGCCTCGATGAGGGCGTAAATTTTCTCGACAACTGCTGGGACTACAACGATGGCGAGAGCGAAGTCCGCATGGGTAACGCACTACGCGACGGTTATCGCCAAAAAGCGTTTCTCATGTCCAAGATCGACGGGCGCAGCAAAACAGCCGCAACTGGTCAAATCAATGAGTCACTGCGCCGGCTCCAGACTGACCGCATCGACCTGCTTCAATTTCACGAAGTGATTCGCGACACCGATCCAGATCGCATATTTGCCGAAGGCGGAGCGATGGAGGCGGTCCTGGAGTCACAAAAGGCGGGCAAGATCCGATTCATCGGTTTCACCGGACACAAGAGTCCAGACATCCATTTGAAAATGCTAGCCACCGCTTCAACGCACGGCTTCACGTTTGACGCGGTTCAGATGCCGCTGAACGTAATGGACGCGCATTTCAACAGTTTCGAACAGAAAGTTTTGCCGGTGCTGCTCAAGGGTGACATCGGCGTTCTCGGTATGAAGCCTATGGGTGATCACGTGATTCTCGAGAGCAAAACAGCCACGCCGGTGGAGTGCTTGCGCTATGCGATGAGCCTTCCGACGAGTGTGGTTATTACCGGCTGCGATTCGCTGCCGATTCTTCAGCAAGCGCTTCAAGCGGCTCGCAGTTTTCAGCCGATGAACTCTTCGGAAGTTAGCGCGCTTCTGGTGAAAACGGCAAAAGCCGCGGAAGCGGGGCAGTTTGAGCTTTATAAGACGAGTCACCGGTTCGATGGCACCTATGCCAACCCGCAGTGGCTTGGCTAGCAGAAGAAGATAGTGACTGTCAGTATTGAGAATTTTCTGGCGCTGGCGTTTCAACGGTTAAGGCTTAAGCGAAGGGCGTTAGCGCGGGATTTAGTTAAGAAAAAAACGTTGGAGGACAATCATGAATAAGAAAGAAGTTTCTGCAAGTTTGGCTGGAAGCGTATCGCTGGGCGGAGAAATCTCCGTACATCGTCTCGGGTTCGGCGCAATGCGCCTAACCGGCGAAGGCATTTGGGGACCGCCGAAAGATCGCAATAAAGCACTGGCTGTTCTTCGCCGCGCCGTGGAGCTTGGTGTCAATTTCATTGACACCGCGGATTCCTACGGTCCGCATGTCAGCGAGGAGCTGATTGCCGAAGCGCTTTATCCTTACCCTGCAGGGCTCGTAATTGCCACCAAGGGAGGCTGGAATCGCCCTGGTCCGAATCAGTGGACGCACGACGCCAGTCCCGATCACCTTCGCAAGGCGATTGAGGGAAGCCTGAAGCGTCTGCGCCTGGAGCGCATCGACGTTTATCAATTGCATATGCCAGATCCGGTCATCCCCTTTGAGGCGTCGGTAGAAACCCTGGCGCAACTGCGAAACGAGGGCAAGATTCGCCTTGTGGCGCTGTCCAACGTCACCCAAGAACACATCGAACGGGCACGCAAAATTGTTCCAATTGTGTCCGTGCAAAACCGCTACAGTTTTGCTGACCGCGAATGGGACTACGTAGTGGATTATTGCGAGCGCAATGGAATTACGTTTATACCTTGGTTCCCACTGGGAGCGGGTAAAGTTGCCGGCGAAGTGCTCAACCGAATCGCTCAAGCACGCAATGCGAGCCCCACGCAGATAGCGCTGGCCTGGTTGCTGCACCGATCTCCGATCGTGCTGCCCATCCCGGGTACTTCTTCGGTCGAACATCTTGAGCAGAACGTTGCAGCGGCTTCCTTGCCCTTGTCCAAGGAAGAATACGAAAAGCTATCGCGAGTACCCGCAATGGCTGCAACGCGCGGTTGAGCCCTTGATTTTTAGTTACAAATAACTATCGAAGAAGTAATCTGGCCGCCCAGGCGCCGTAGAGGCAGGGTCCCACCTCGTACTTTGAAGAAGCGGCGACTGGGCCAAGTTGAGAATTGTTAGGAAGCGTTCGGAACGAGGTGGCGGAGGACCTTTATGGCTCTCGTCGTCCAGGTCATGAGTTCTCACCATCTAGGCGCTCTCGACATTGAAGAGGCGCTTTGTGTTCACGAGGATCTTGGTAAACTTCTCGTGCCACATGCGGCAGGCGAAGCAGAGCCACTCAAGCGTCCGAATTGCCCGCGCCTCTTTGTGCTGGACGGCTGCTCTTTAAATTTGGCATTAGGGCCGTTGGGCGCCCGGCTACGCGCCAATTCACCGGGTAGCAAATTCCTGGCCCTTCTCCCCCCCGATAGAAGCAGTGAGAGCGAGATGATGCTCCTATTTCATTGGGGAATCGACGGTTTCGTGACTCTGGACAAAAACTGGAAGACAGAACTTCCAAAAGCCACCAATGCGTTACTTTGGGGCAGGGTTTGGGTGCCTCCGCAAGTGCTGCTCGGCTTCGTTACGCAGATGAAGGCGTTACTTGATAGGCAGCTTCTAGCAGGTGAATCACTAACGGCGCGGGAAGGTCAAGTGTTCCAACTTCTGTTTCGACGTCTCACGAACAAAGAGATTGCGAGTCAGTTGAACATTAGAGAACGCACCGCGAAATTCCATGTCTCCAATCTTCTCAGAAAACTAGGGATCGAGAACCGCAGGAACCTGGCAGTCACTTCTTTCCTAAATTGATAACCGAAGTTTCGGATGAGAGAAGAAATCCTCATTCGCTTTGATTACTGCAAAATCGTCCGGGTACTTGTGTGCCACATTAGGTGTTTCCATTCGTTTTTTATTTGCTGTCCGGGGAATGGCGAGCAAGGGACAGGAAAAACTGCACCAATAAAAATAGCCCCGGACGTAGCAATTGCCTAAAAACAAGATGATCATAGCGCCGTTAAAAACGGCGGACTCGAAACAGGGTGTCGTTCCCCAGCCCGGGGTTTCAGATGATGCGATTTACGGCTCTTGCAGTCTAATTAAGGACGTGAACTCACTTTTTTCTGAGCCAAACGATACATTACTTAACGGGCGACGTTTCTCTGCCCATTGGGGAGCGGCGTCCATCGTACTCGCCCGGGGCGAAAGTCAAAAGAAGGGGGCTACAACGTGAGAAACAGACGACTGATAGCGTTACTGATAGCCTGTGTAGCAGTTGCGGCCAGCTTACTGATATCTACTCAGCTTTCATCAGCGAAAAATGAAGCTGCGGGGAAGGGTAATGGGAAGCATGATCCCGACACACCACCGCCGATTTACAACCCGTACCCGCCAGGGATTCTTCCCTCCGATCTAGATTCCGAGATAGCCCGGGTCATCCGCGAAGTTGACAATGTCGAAGCCGAGGCGCTGGCGCAGTTGCGTGCATTGCCACCTCCGACGCTCACCGGCCAGCCGCCAATATTGGCCCACACCGGACAAAGGGCCAACGTCTTATTGGGCAAAGTCCTGAATTTCGACAAGAATATGTCCCCCTTCGCGACTAGGGCCTTCGCGTTCTGCCATATGCCATATGTCGGCTTTAGCGGTCCGATCCCCTCGGTAAACCTGACCATGGTCGCGTATCCCGGATCCGTTAGATTCCGGGCCGGCAAACGGACTGCCCAGCGCTACACCTATGCCCCGGAGTTTCCCGTACTCAACCACAACGATACCCAGGCTGCCTTTTTTGGCGGGAACTTTTGGGATTCCAGAGCGACCGGCTACCTGCTAGGCAGCCCGGACGCCCATCAGGCGCAGGGCCCTCCGGTTGATACACAAGAACACGCGTTACCGGATACGGCTTGCATCGCGTTCCGGCTCGAGAGCGCCTCGTATAAATCTTTCTTTGAGACAATATGGGGCGATGAGCTAGACATCAAGTTCCCGCACGACACCGAGGAAATCTGCGAAACTCCTGGAGGGGCTAGCGTGTTCGGAACGGACACTATGCCAATTAAGTTATCTCCCTCGGACCGCGCCAGAGCAAATGACGTCTACGATCACTGGGCACAGTCTCTCGATCAATACGAAGCTTCACCGGATGTCAGTGCTTACTCGTCGAAGTTCGACGCGTTTCTGGCAAACGCGGCTACCCTAACCGCCGACGAGATGGCTGGTTACAAGCTCTTCCGTGGCAAAGCCAACTGCAACTCCTGCCATCTGGATGGCAGATCGACTGCGCCAACGCCTCCGCCTCCCTACGGGGAGCTTCCGAACAGCGAAGACACTGGCGCAGAAGCAAGCACGCGGCCGACCTTCACCTGCTTCGGATCGTCAAATCTCGGACTGCCCCTGAATCCGAGGGATGCCATCTTTTATCAGAACAAGCCGGATTCCTTCGGCTTCACCGCGAATCCCTTTGGCTTCGGCTTCAGAGATTTGGGATTGGGAACGTTCCTCCGAAGCGGCCCCGGCTCGTGGCCAAACCCGAATGATACATGGACACCGTTTGCGCCAACTTCCGACGGCCAAATGCAGACATCCACCGCGCGCAACGTGGCCATGACTCCGCCACAATGCCCCACCACCGAGGCTCCCGGCCCCTACTTCCAGAAGGAGTTCTTTCACAACGGCTACATCAAGAGCCTGAAGCAACTCGTGCACTTCTACAACACACGAGATGTCTATCCCTTCGACGTCACTTCCGGCCACTGCCCATCAGGGACGATTGAGAAAGTGAACTGCTGGCCCAGGCCCGAGGTCAAAAACAACGAGGACATGACCATCGGTAAACTTGGCTTGTCGGAGACGGAGGAGAACCAGATCGTTGCCTTCCTCCAAACGCTCACCGATGGCTTCACAACTCCGTATCCCGATATCAATAAGTTTACGGGGGTGTGTGCCCGCGGTGGTTCGGCGGCAACCCAGGGTAATGAAGTCCTTATTCCGACTCCGCCTTTGCCGCCGTGTGCGTCAGCCATCTGCGACGTCGCACCTCTACCCACCATGCCAATTCCGTGAGCGGAAGACGCTAACCGGCGGATGCCAGCTAGGAGTGAAAACTAGAATAGACGCATGGGGGCCGATCACGGCCTTCATGCGTTTTTTACTACCGTTTTACTTAACCAAAAAGTGTGACCACATTAATTTCGAGGCCAGCAAATGAATAGACTGCTCCTGATACCGACAGCCACGGTTGCACTGACACTTATCGCCACCGGCAATTTTTTTTTCTCACCGCAGGCAGCCGCTCAGGCAACTTCATCGCCCAAACAAACCAGCCGCGTCCATATTACGAAAGGCCCCGCGCTTGAATCAGCTCATGGCGATTGGGCCATATTCACCTGGACCAGCAATAACCCCGGTGGCTCCGACGAACACTTCGGCGTAGTGCACTACGGCACAGATCCAAAAAATCTCAGCCAGACCGCAAAATCTCACATCCGCTTGAACCCCGCCCATTCCTATACCGTCTTCCGCGTGCGCGTGGACGGCCTCACGCCCAAGACCACCTACTACTACAAAGTTGACTCCGCCAACGCCAGCGGTGCCAGCGACAAAGTCCCCAGCCCCCTAAAAACCTTCATGACCCAGTAGCCACCCGCTCCGGTCTTAGCGGGTGCCCCATGTGCGCAGTTGAGTTATGAACATGGCCGGGTGCCCCAGAGTGAGTATTTGAGTTATGAACCTGGGTCTTAGATTTCCCGCCTGTCCCAATGTTTTTTCTTTCTTCGCTCAGCGCACTAACACGAGACTCCACCAGCAACTCATCCAAAATCATCCGGTGCAGCGCATCTAGCTTCATGCGCTTGTCCAAAGAAAAATTCGCAAAGTTATCGCGGGTATCCGCGATGGCCGCAAGAAGGTGAGAGAAGATCTCACCAAAAAACGAAAAACGGAGGCGGAATTAGCCGCAGCGCTGAGCTTGCCGCGGAGGCGATGCGTAAGGTTTCCACAGGAGTCCGGAATTTACTATTCTACGTAACTTCCGGCGCCCTTGAAAAACGCGTGCTTTTACGGCGCTGCGTGTGGTGCCTAGGATCTGAGCAGCTTCCTCGACAGACCTTTCTTGGATGTCACGAAGCAGTATCGCTGTTCGAACCGTAGGACCCAGACGATTGATTGCCTCGCTCAATAGTTGGGTGTGCTCGCGTTGGGCGCAAGCTTCTTCGGGATTGGGACGCTGGTCGACGAATATCTCTGATTCAGACTTCGCGGCTTCGTCAGTGCTGTCCGGCAAGTCTTCGAAAACTCCGCGCCTGCGACGCAGCAGCATAAAAGCTTCATTCATGGCGATTCGCGTCAGCCAGGTAGAAAACCGCGATTTTTCTTGGAAGCTGTCGAGGTGCAGGAAAACCTTGTGAAACGTTTCCTGCACGACATCTTCGGCATCCTCACGATTATTCGTTATTCGTTGCGCCACGGCAAAAACTCTGCGCTCGTGACGAAGAACCAACTCTTCGAGCGCGGGCGCATTCCCCCGCTTTGCCGCAGTCACCAGCATGCCCTCAGATTGTTTATCCACCCCATAGGCTTGAAAGTCTTCCACGATCCCGTCCTCCTCACCATTTGTCCTAACGGCCGACACCAGTGAACAAAGCAATAGGCGCGCCAAAGGTGAACGGTGCGAGTCTGGCTGGCAAATAGCTGAAAGAAAGGGGGAATGTATGGTTTGAGCGCATTTTGGCGTCGGCATACTCCGGGCAAGTTGTCGGGATATTGGCAGTTTGTCTAGGGATTTGGATGGCCCACAAGACTTGCCCCAACACAGAAGTTTGGTCGCCTACGTACGTGCAGGCGTACCCTGATGTTAAGATTTTCCCGGAGTGCAGCGCGCGATTTGCTGAAAGCGGGGGTAATGGCGAAGTTTAATCCTCTTCTGTGGCCCAGGCTGCCGGCGATTTGGAGCTATTGGATTGCTGGTGTTGCGGTTGCCGCCGCGCTGATCGTTTCACGGTGGCCCATGCTTCACTTGCAATCTGCTCCCGTATCACTTTTTCTTTGCGCGGTCATAATGAGTGCGTGGTTCGGCGGAGCGTGGCCCGGACTGTTCGCGACGGCTCTCTCAGCGCTTGCTTTTTATTATTACTTCCTGCCTCCGATCTATTCAATCGGTGCAAAGCCGGAAGAAATTCCACGCTTTGCAATTTTCATGGTTTCGGCCTTGTTTGTTGGGTTGCTGACCGTTGCTCAAAGAAACGCGACGGAGTCGCTGCGGCACTCGCGCGATGAGCTCAAAGTGACAGTTCAAGAGCTCCAAAGGACCAACGAGGTGCTGCAAGCAGCGAGCCGCGAGCGTGACCGCGCAGCAGAATCGTTGCGCCGGAGCGAAGGTTATTTAGCGGAGGCACAGAGGCTCGCCCATATGGGGAGTTGGGCCTGGCGGGTTGAGGGGAAGAAGGCGTTGCACTTGTCCGACGAGTGGTATCGCATATATGGCTTCGATCCAGAAAAGGGCCCGCCCGCCTGGGACGAGCGAGTGCAGTGCGTTCATCCGGAGGATCGAGCCAAGTGGACAGGAGAAATTGATCGGGCAATCGCAGAAGCGTCGGATTACCAAATGGAATTCCGGATCCTTCTTCCCGACGGCACGCTCAGATACATTCAGACCGTCGGTCATCCGGTTTTAGACGTATCCGGGAATTTGGTGGAATTTGTGGGTACTTCCATGGATGTCACAGAGCGACGACTGGGAGAAGAGTCTTTACGCCAGACGCAAGCGGATCTTGCGCGCGTCAGCCGGGTGACCACCATGGGCGAGCTGACCGCTTCTCTGGCGCACGAAGTGAATCAACCAATCGCAGCAGCCAGCACCAACGCCAATACTTGCTTGCGGTGGCTCAATAACGACCCTCCAAACATCGAAGAGGCGCGTGCGGCGGCAATGAGAATCGCGAAAGACGCTCAGCGCGCGGGTGAGATTGTCAATCGGGTCCGGCAACTCTTCAAGAAAGGTACTTCGCAACGGGAGTTCCTGGACGTAAACGAGATTATTCGGGAGATGATTGTTCTTCTGCGGGGTGAGATCACGCGATACAACATATTCGTCGGGACGGAACTTGCGGCCGGTCTTCCGCAGGTCATGGCCGACCGCGTGCAATTGCAGCAGGTGCTTATGAACCTCATGATCAATGGCATTGAAGCGATGAAGGACGTAAATGGGATGGGCGAACTCGCCATCCGGTCGCAGAAAACGCAAGCCCAGGAAGTTGTGGTGTCCGTCACCGACAGCGGCGTGGGGCTGCCCGCCCAGCAGACGGAACAGATCTTCAATCCATTCTTTACTACCAAGCCGCACGGGACCGGCATGGGACTTCGCATCAGCCGCTCCATCATCGAATCACATGGCGGCCGTTTGTGGGCTGCGGACAACACCCCGCGGGGCGCAATTTTTTATTTCACGCTGCCCACCAACGCTGAGACGCCTGAATGACGGGCACCGACGCGCCGACGGTGTTCGTCGTCGATGACGATGACGGTGTGCGCGCGTCCATCGAGGGACTGCTGAAATCGGCGAGTTTACGGTCCACATGTTTCAGCACGGCAGAAGAATTTCTGCGGAGCAAGCGGCCAGACGGGCCCAGCTGCCTGGTCCTGGATGTGACCCTTCCGGGAGTCAATGGTCTGGATTTGCAACGCGAATTGGTTGACGCCGGCGTTCGAATCCCAATTATCTTCATCACCGGTCACGGAGATATTCCGATGACCGTTAAGGCCATGAAATCCGGTGCGGTGGAGTTCCTGACTAAGCCTTTCCTGGATGAGGAGTTGCTGGATGCGATCCACCAGGCTCTGGATCGTGACCGAGCGGCGCGCCGTCAGCAAAGCGACGTCAGTGAGTTGCGGAAATGCTACCAGACCTTGAGCGAACGCGAACGACAGGTGATGGGCCTGGTGGTCTCTGGCATGCTGAATAAGCAGATAGCTTTTGAGCTGGGAATCAGCGAAATCACGGTGAAGATTCATCGCGGTCACGTGATGCGGAAGATGCAAGCCGACTCGGTGGCAGAGTTGGTTCGAATGGCGTCGAAACTGGAACTTCCAGCCGGTAAAAAGTAGCGTAATTGCGGACTGAATTCGAAATCGCCTGATACACCCTGAAAAAATATAACTGTCACTGAGCCTGTCGGCATTCGGACGTCGTGTTTAGCTGGCTGGCATTGCACACCACATTGGTGCCTGTATTTACCCCGTACTTTCAACCACTTACGCAAGGGATACCTTTGGCAGCCGCGTTGCGTAACTGAGTCGTGTCGCTCGGCGAACGGATTCTTTTCGATGGCGACAGAAATGAGGAGAAATTACTATGTCCACCGAAGTCATCAACAAGGTCACTGCAAGCCACAAGGCGACAAGACGCCGTCACTTACTGTCGTTACTCATCGGCTTGGTTTTTGCATTGACGATTTACCCGACCAAGGCAAACGCACAGATCATTGGCGATCTTGAAGCCAAAATCCCATTCCAGTTCCACGCTGGCAACACCAAGTTTCCAGCGGGCGAGTACCGCATCCACGTGTTGGACAATTCCGATCTGACAATGATGGAAATTAGCAGCATGGATGGCTCTGTCTCAGCCCTCTTCCAAGTCCGTGAGGCGGACAGCAACTCAGAACCGACCAAAACCGAATTGCTCTTCAACAAATACGGGAATCGCTATTTCCTTGCGAAGATGTTTGACGAAGGCAACCCCAGCGGCGCCCAGGTTTCCGAGTCTGGCTACGAAAAGAGAATCAGTCAACAAACAGCCATGGAAGGTCAGACACACGTATCGGCGCGCCACGGCAAGAAACAAGGGAAATAGCGGCTCGGTAAAACTACAACCTGCTGGAGTGCAACTAAATTGTCCGCTCTCGCGGAATGGTTAGTCTGAATTTCAAAAAAGGAGGAATTATGAAAATGCAAAAGATCGTAGTTGTTTTGATTGGGCTCTTGTTGTTGTTCGCAGGCAAGGCGTCGGCACAGCAGGTGAAGACCGATTACGACCGCAGCGCTAACTTCGCGCAATACAAGACCTACTCATGGGAGCACGTTAAGACGCAAGACGCTCTGGATGTCGATCGCATCAAGAGTGCCGTCAATACCGCATTGGCCGCAAAAGGATGGACCCAGGTGGATTCCGGCGGCGATGTTTCCATCGTAGCCGTAGAAATGACGCGCGACCAGCAGACTTTGAATACCTTCTATGACGGCTTTGGAGGAGGCTGGGGTTGGCGGCGATTTGGAGGCGGAGGTTTTGGAGACGCTACCACCACAACGGAAACATACAAGGTGGGCACGGTGGTCGTCGATCTATTCGATACCAAGACTAAGCAACTGATCTGGAGAGGTACCACCAGCGATACCCTCTCCAACAAATCCGACAAGAACATCAAGAATCTGGATAAGGGCGTGGAGAAAATGTTCAAGCAATTCCCTCCAGGCTCTTCAAAGAAATAACGGCATGCCCATGATTCGCTACTTGCATGCCGTCACTCTTGGGTTCGTTTTAGTAGCCTTACCGCTGCGTGCGGCCAATGGGCCGCACGTAGGAACGGGCAGTGAGAATACGGTGCTGTGGACCAACGATGATTTGGCAAGACTTCACAGTCTCGGCCTGATTTCCGTTGTAGGTCAGATTGATCAAGAGAAGCCAAAGCCAGCAACTCTGCCTGCAGAATACGTCAAAACCCAGGACCCAGAGTGGTATGCGGAAGAGTCAGCGAGACTGCGCGATGAACTCGAACGAAGCCGGACTGAACTCGATAGATACAGTCAAGCGATCGAAGACGCGACGAGCCTTGAGACCATGACCGGCGGCATAAATCTGAATGACGGCGACATAGGCATCACACCCGAAGCCGGCATTGAAATCCTTCAGCAGCAAGTAAGTGAAACACAAACGCAACTAGACGCACTGGAAGACTTGGCCCGCCGCAATGACATGCAGCCGGGGACGCTGCGCGGCCAATAACGTTCTTCGATGCTGTTGACGACGGTTCACGAAATTGTTTCAACACGGGTTTGACACCAATGAATGATCTGATTTTTTTGTACTGGAGAATATGCCATGAAGTTATCCAAGCAGATTTTGACCTTACTTCTTTGTTGTTTGCTTGTGCAATTCACTGCGCAGGCCGAGTCTTTCGGGCCTACGGGCCAATCTAGCGAACAGGCGCCGACGCCGACCGTGCAACAGACCCCGCAAGAACTGCAGCAACTCGTCGCGCCGATCGCTTTGTATCCGGACGCTCTGGTTGCACAAATTCTGGCGGCGTCAACGTATCCGGCGGAGATTGTCGAGGCGGACCGCTGGGTGCAAAGTCATTCGAACCTCAAGGGGGAAGAGCTGGCAAAAGAAGTCGACAAACAGTCCTGGGACCCGAGCGTAAAGGCTCTGGCGCAATTTCCTGCGGTTCTTGAAAACATGGACAAGAACCTCTCTTGGACTTCATCTCTTGGCGACGCATACGCTAACCAGCAGCAGGATGTGACGGACGCTGTCCAAACGTTACGTCAGCAAGCTCACAAGAACGGCCACCTGGATAGCAACGAACAGGAGAAGGTAACGACTCAAGGCAGCACCATCGTCGTTGAACCGGCTAATCCTGAAGTCGTCTACGTGCCGCAGTACGATCCCTGGCTCGTGTACGGTGAGCCGATCGTCGCATATCCCGGCTGGTATCCCGAGCCGGGGCTCTTTTTGGCCGGAGTGGGCATTGGATTTGGGCTCGGCTTCGGGATCGGCTTTTTCGGCGGATTTGGGTGGGGCTGGGGTCACTGGGGATACGACTGGCACGGGCGGTCGGTGATGTATAACCACAACACGTACGTCTCCCATAGCCGAACGATCGTCAATCGCAACAACTTCAGCCGCAATAACTTCAACCGCGGCAACCTTAACCATGGCGGCTCCAACCGCGGCAACGTCAGCCATGCCAGCGTCAGTCATGGCAATGCGTTCCACGGAGGTGGGTCCTCGTCTTTTCACGCTCAATCAGGTACGCGCTCCAGCGCATTTAGTGGATTTGATCACGGCGGCAATACACGAGGCTTTTCTTCCCGTGGGCGGTCGAGCTTTGGCGGCGGTGGCTTCCATGGCGGTGGTTTCCACGGTGGCGGTGGGCGTCGTTGATCGCACAGCTGGTTGAGTAGAGCTTATTGAGAATTTCAAAAATGGAGAAGAATATCATGCTGCACAATTTTTCAATTGCCGTACGACTTGAACGCAAATTAATTCGATTGGTAATATCAGCAGCCTTCGCACTTTCTGTGGGCTGTATCTCTGGGCCAGCGTTCGGCCAGGCGCCCGGGCAGCGAACTTTTACGTCTGCTGAAGAAGCTGGCAGCGAGTTCTTTGCCGCCATGCAGGGGCAGGACGAAAAAGCGCCATTGCGGATCCTCGGGCCAGCCGGAAAGGATGTGCTTTCGTCCGGCGACGCGGAAGAGGATTCGGATGCTCGCGTTGGATTCGTCACCAAATACCAGGAGATGCATCGATTCGTGACAGAACCGGACGGAAAGGTGACGCTGGTTATCGGAGCCGAAAATTGGCCATTTCCAATTCCCTTGGTGAACAATCACGGTTCGTGGTATTTCGACACGTCGGAGGGCAAAGACGAGATTCTGTTCCGCCGTATTGGTAAAAATGAAGTTGCAGCCTTGGGTGCGTTGCACGATTTGGTGGAAGCGCAACAGCAATACTTTACGCGTGCGCCGGCCGGCGATCCCAAGCAATATGCCCAAAAACTGGTTAGCGATGAAGGTGGGCACAACGGCCTGTACTTTCAGGGTGCCGCTGATGAGGCTGATAGCCCAATCAACCCGCTCATCGCGTACGCGCGGCAAAATCTTCCAACGGACCAGGTTGGCCAGCACGTGCCGTTCAACGGATATATGTTCCGTATACTCACTCGTCAGGGAGGACATGCACCGGGCGGCGCCAAGAAATACATCGTCAATGGGAAAATGAGCGGGGGCTTCGCCCTCGTAGCCTATCCAGTCGAATACCGCTCGTCAGGTGTAATGACTTTTATCGTCGACCAATCGGGGACTATTTACGAGAAGGACCTCGGTACTAATACGACAAAGCTGGCGCAAGCGATGACTGCGTATGACCCGGATTCGACGTGGCACAAGGCCGAGTAAGAAACGGCTCATTACCACGATGCGCTGAGAGGTTGTCCAACCGGTTGACAGTGTCCGATTTTTGGCGCACGCAGGCACCGGCGCCGACACGTTTCGCGACTGGGTATTTGTCGCATCAGGCTCATTTCCAGTGCTTTACGTGATTTTAGAGCCCGCAGCTCAGCCCGGTAACCAACGTGCATTCTTTATTGTTCGATCGCTTTGGACAAATCCAAATTCTTCAAAGCAAAACTGTTTGAGACGCCGAAGGAGAAAAAATGGCAAAGACCGCTGCAGCTCCTCAATTGGATGTGCGCGAAAGAAATACTCTAGAGACGCCAACGGATCTGGATCGAAAGGGCGTCAGCGAAATATCGACAAGCCTGCGTCAGTTACTTGCCGATGTTTTCGCGCTATACGTGAAGACCAAGAATTTCCACTGGCACATGAGCGGCCCTCACTTTCGCGATTACCACCTGCTCCTTGACGAGCACGGGGAACAGATATTCGCCATGACGGACGACATCGCGGAGCGGGCGCGTAAGATCGGCGGAACTACAATCCGTTCCATTAGTGACATTGCTCAACATCAACGTCTCAAAGACAATGACCAGGAAGTTGTCGCGCCCGGAAATATGCTGGCGGAACTTTGCGCCGACAACCAGCGTTTAACGAAATTCCTGCGCGCCGCACACGAACTCTGCGATCGCCATAACGACGTTGCTACTGCGAGCCTGATCGAGGTCTGGATTGACCAAACTGAGCGGAGAACATGGTTCCTGGCCGAGATCGTGCGCACTGCCTGAGCTGCCCGTTCCGGGCCTGAACTTCTGGGATGTTTGTATGGTACGAACTGCGTCATTGCGAACCGCAATCCCCGCCGTTGCGATTATCGCAACTGGAGTGATCTGTACGCTGGGAATGACCGGGAGTCCGTCAGACTTGCTTTCAACTCCGCCGGAAGTTCACGCATCACACCATACGCTGTCGTTAACCTTGCACGCGGGCATTGCAAGTGATGGAAAGAATTCTTTCTACTTCGATGGCCAACCAAACGCTCCAACTTTGCGGTTCTCACCGGGAGACCAACTTAAGATCACCTACATCAACGATCTCCCGGTCAACGCCAAGGAGAAGTGCGCGATTATGCCGTGCATGGATATGACCAATTTGCACTTTCACGGCCTGGCCGTTTCACCCGACGCTCCTCAGGACGACGTTTTGGACATGATGGCGGCGCCTGGACAAGCGCTTCACTACACGGTTCAGATTCCCAAAGATCATCCACCTGGCCTGTATTGGTACCATACGCACCCTCACGGAGAGAGCCACCGGCAAGCGCTTGACGGTATGTCCGGCGCAATTGTCATTGAAGGGATTGAATCTTATTTTCCGCCTTTAGCCGGTTTGCCAGAGCGAGTGCTCGTTGTGCGTGGCCGTTCCATTGAGAACGACCCTCAATCTGCTGATTTGAAGCACCGCGTTCAACTCAGTTCGGACGTCTGTGGGGCGGAGCCAGAGATGCCAGACGAAATCTTCACGATGAATGGTTCCGTGCGGCCTCAAATAGAAATCGCTTCTGGCGAGCGCCAGTTTTGGCGTGTTGTGAACGCTTCCGCAGATCGCTATCTCGACCTTCAGCTTGAGGGTCAAACGTTTGAAATCGTTGCCATGGACGGGATGCCCATCGCGCAGCATGACCCCGATCACCCAACGCGAAGCGCCGATCACGTGTTATTGCCACCGGCAGGAAGGGTTGAGGCTATTGTTACAGGTCCAGCAGCCGGGGTGTCCAAGCGTCTGATATCACGCTGCGTAGATACCGGGCCGGATGGGGATCCGAATCCGGCGATGGTGTTAGCAGACATCATTCCGCGACCAGGACGAGAGTCAACGTCGAAGATGTCGAAGAGCTCGCGCAAACCTGAACTCAAGACATTGGACCTGAATGAGGAAGAGAAGGCACCGCCGCGATTCATCGTGATATTCACGGAAGACAAGAAGGGCTTTTACATTAACGGAGAAAAATTTGCGCCTGACGCGGCCCCCATGGTGCGCGCGAAGGTCGGGACTTATCAGCACTGGAGAATCGTCAATGCATCGGGGGAATTGCATCCCATGCACATCCATCAAGTCCACTTCTTGGCGTACGCGGAAAATGACCGACGAATAGCTGAACCAATGTGGCTGGACACCGTGAATGTTCCCACCGGCGGTTCGGTCGACGTTATTATGGACTTCACCGACCCGGTGATTAAGGGTACGTCGGTCTTTCACTGCCACCTTCTAAATCATGAAGACAAAGGGATGATGGCCAAAATTGTCTTTGAATGATGATGTGATGCATCCACCGGGTCGAGAACTGATTGCTTCCAACTTGCCCGACCGACAAAAGAAAATCCCGCTGCTGGCTCCGCTGCGGAAGGATGTGGCTTCCATCGGGCCGTCGTGGCTCCCTGTCGCGCTGGTCCTGGGGGCGATTGCTGCGGTCGCGTATGTTGACCATCGTGTTGTCTCTACTTCGCTGGTGTATCTCTACATCTTTCCTCTTGGCATCAGCGCGATTCTCTTGCGCAAGGAAGTGACTTACAGTCTGGTACCGCTTTGTATCCTGCTCCATGATTATTGGTCACCGCGGGTTATCCACCTACCGGTTCGAATCTTCGACAACCTCTTTGCACTCTTGTGTTTCTGGTTCGTGGTCTACCTTATCCAGCGGTATATCGAGCAAAGGGAACTGCTCGCCGAAACGATACAGAAACAACGAGACGATCTTCTTCGTGACGTGGAACTCGCAGCACAGGTGCAGAGGATGTTTCTTCCGGTGGGGACGCCAGTCATAGCCGGACTTGAAATTGCCGGCATGATGCGACCGTTCAAGAGCGTGGGCGGCGACTATTATGACTATATCCCTATCAACGCGAACACCATTCAGATCGCCATTGGGGATGTATCCGGAAAAGGAGTTTCCGCGGCCCTGTTGATGTCCGCTACGGCGGCAGCCATGCGGCTGGAGGCCAATCGTGATCGAAACATGCTGCAACAAGTGGAAAGGTTGAATACTGAGATCGGTGCCGTCTCAGATCCCGAACGCTACGTGACGTTGCTGGTTGCGGAAATCGACACGGACAAACGTAGAATCCGCTACGTGAACTGTGGCCACAATTCTGCGCTTCTGTTTCAAGCAAAGACGCGAACACTCAAGCGCCTGGAGTCGTCTTGCCCGCCCATCGGACTAAATCCGGTGGAGTTTTGCGAACTGGCCTCCGCTGAGCTTACTTCAGGCGACGTGTTGGTTTTCTATACCGACGGAGTTACGGAGGCTGAGAACCTTCTGGCTGAGGAATTCGGTATGGAGCGGCTTTCCGCCGTAGTACAGCGCGGCTCGTCGTTATCCGCGGAAGGGCTCATGGACGACATCTTCAGTAGCGCGGCGAGTTTTTCTAAAGAAGTCGGCTTTGGCGATGATGTCACCATCCTCGTAGTCAAATGCAATTTCAACGGCCTCCCCGCATAACTTCATCCACAAGAACAAGCTTTAGGATCGTGGCGGCCTAAAGCGGTGCAAGACGACCGGTCCAATTTAGTTTTGCTGTCCGGGAGTGTCGACACGCGCTGTCAGAGTATTGGCATCCCGTCCACCGTGCTGGACTCTTTGCGTGACGTCATCTGCCGCCGTAGTATCTGACTCCAATTCGAAACATTCCTGTTATCAACCACTTACTGAAGTTCTCCGTGGATCTCCGTCGTGGCATCCAGTCTGCATCCTCCAGCTCTGAGGGGTGCAATTTATGTGGATCGTCAGACTAGCACTGAGCCGGCCTTACACGTTTGTGGTCGTCTCGATACTCATTGTGCTCCTGGGCGCGCTCGCGATCCTTCGCACTCCGACGGACATTTTTCCGAACATCGACATTCCGGTTGTCAGCATTATCTGGACCTATAACGGCCTCGTGCCTGAGGACATGGCCGACCGTATCGTTAGCATCACAGAACGATCGCTCACCACCACCGTTGATAATATCGAGCACGTCGAATCGCAATCGCTATACGGAATTGCTGTTGTCAAAGTGTTTCTGCAGCCCACCGCCAACATTCAGCAAGGCATTGCGCAGATTACGGCCGTCTCCCAGACCCAACTCAAGCAGTTGCCTGCAGGGTCGACACCGCCTCTCATTCTTGCGTACAGCGCATCGAGTGTGCCGGTTCTCCAGTTGGCACTCTCGGGGCAAAACCTATCAGAGCAGGAACTCAACGACTATGGTTTGAATTTTATTCGGACGCAGCTCATCACCGTGCCTGGCGCATCCGTGCCTTATCCCTATGGCGGAAAGCAGCGCCAGGTGCAGGTGGATCTGAATACGACCGCACTGCAATCGAAGGGGCTGTCAGCGCTGGACGTAACCAATGCCATCAGCGTCCAAAATTTAATACTGCCGACCGGAACGTCCAAGATCGGTTCCAGGGAATACAATGTCTCCATTCCCAACGCGGCACCGCAGACGATTGCGGACCTGAACCGCATCCCCATCAAGACGGTTGGCGGTACTACGATCTACATCAAAGATGTCGCGTGGGTGCGCGATGGCTTTCCTCCTCAGACGAACATCGTGCGCGTCAACGGCCAGCGCTCTGTATTGCTGACCATCCAAAAGACCGGCAACGCGTCAACGCTGAACGTGATCGCCGGCATTAAAGCCCTTCTGCCTCAAATTAAGACCACCGTTCCTCCGCAGCTCGATATCGCACCGCTGGCGGATCAGTCCATTTTTGTTCGTGGCGCGATCAGCGGTGTTGTCCGCGAAACGCTAATCGCCGCCTGCCTGACTGCATTCATGATTCTCGCTTTTCTGGGCAGTTGGCGAAGTACGCTCATCATCGCCACCTCCATCCCTTTGGCAATTCTGAGCTCCATCATCGTGTTTAGCGCTATTGGCGAAACCATTAATATTATGACCCTCGGCGGACTTGCGCTGGCGGTCGGCATCCTCGTCGATGACGCCACCGTTGAGGTTGAGAACATAAATCGCAACCGTGAAGCGGAACCCGAGAAGGACATGGATGCAGTTGTCCTCGACAGCGCATCCCAAATCGCCACACCCGCGTTCGTGTCTACACTTTCTATCTGTATAGTGTTTGCTCCCATGTTCTTGTTGTCTGGTGTGGCGCGGTATCTCTTTGTGCCGCTGGCGGAAGCAGTGGTGTTCGCTATGTTGGCTTCTTACTTTCTTTCCCGGACGATCGTTCCGACGATGGCCAAGTATTTGTTGCGGGGAGATAAACACGAAGCGGGATCCCCAAGCCGCAATCCGCTCGTACGGCTTCAGAAGGGCTTCGAAGCAGCATTCGAGAAATTCCATCACAGCTATCGCGGATTGCTGGAAGGTTGCCTGCACCATCGGCGTGCTTTCCTGATTGCCTTTTTTGCGACCTGTCTTGGCTCTCTCGCGCTACTGATTCCCTGGCTAGGACAGGACTTTTTTCCCAGCGTTGACAGCGGCTCTTTCAAGCTTCATCTGCGTGCGCCCACGGGAATGCGCATCGAGGAAACCGCCAATCTTTGCGATCAGGTCGAGCGCTTCATTCGAGGGCAAATTCCAGCAAGCGAGTTCCAGAATGTTATTGACAACATAGGTTTGCCCTACAGCGGCATCAATCTTTCATACAGTAACTCGGCTCCAGTCGGCACATCGGACGCCGACATTCTGGTGACGCTCGCCGCCAAGCACCATCCTACGGATGACTACATTCATCAACTTCGCCTGACACTGCCAAAACAATTTCCCGGCGCGACGTTCGCATTCTTGCCTGCCGACATGGTCAGCCAAATCCTGAACTTTGGCCTGCCGGCCCCGATCGATGTCCAAGTCGTGGGAAACGACCTGGAGGGAAACCAGCGCTATGCAGATGCGCTGCTGGTCAAGTTGAAATACGTCACTGGAACAGCAGATTTGCGAATCCAGCAGCCCTTCGATGAGCCTTATCTGCGCATGCGGGTCGAGCGTACCAAAGCCGAGCAAATTGGTTTCACTGCTCACGACATCGCGCAAAATCTTCTGGTGTCACTGAGTGGCAGCTTCCAAACCTCGCCAACGTTCTGGGTCGATCCCAAGAATCGTGTGAGTTATCAAATTGCTACCCAAACGCCGCAGTATCGCACCGACACACTGCAAGGTGTCCAGAACATCCCTATCACCGGCACAGACCCAAATGCTCCCCCGTCGCTCATGGCTAGTTTAGTTTCAACCCAGCGAGGCTCCGGAATGGCCGTGGTTTCTCATTACAACGTAGCGCCCGTCATTGACATCTTCGGCGCCGTTACAGGACGCGATCTGGGCGGCGTCGCTGGCGACATCAACAAAATCATTGACGCTAGTCGCCAGCAATTACCTCGTGGTTCTCGAGTCGTTGTTCGCGGACAGGTTCAGACTATGCGAGCGTCTTACGTCGGTCTTCTGAGTGGCCTGGCGTTCTCGATCATCCTCGTTTACCTGCTGATCGTGGTCAACTTTCAGTCCTGGCTGGATCCTTTCATCATGATTTCCGCGCTGCCCGCAGCGCTTGCCGGGATTGCGTGGTTTTTGTTTATCACGCACACGACGCTCAGCGTACCCGCACTCATGGGGGCCATTATGTGCATGGGCGTCGCCACCTCCAACAGCATCCTGGTGGTGAGCTTTGCGACAGAAAAAATGGAGGCAGGAAGCGATTCCATCAGCGCCGCACTGGACGCTGGGTTCACGCGCTTTCGGCCCGTGCTGATGACCGCTCTGGCCATGATCATCGGGATGGTGCCCATGGCCCTCGGAATGGGAGACGGCGGCGAACAAAATGCGCCTCTTGGCCGTGCGGTCATTGGCGGACTTATCTTTGCTACAGTTTCGACTCTGTTTTTTGTTCCGGCATTTTTCAGTGTTCTGCAGGGTTCGCGTAAACAGGTAGCCCAAGTGGAAGCCCAAAGCTAAGCAAAATCTGTGTGGAGTCACTATGTCGCAACAAACTGAAGAAAAAAAACAAACCGGCGGGCAAGCGCTGACGTCGAACGATGCGGGAAGAAGGCAGCATCCTTCCCGGCGATGGTTGGGTCTGATCATCGCTGTAGTTGTGGTCGCCGCCCTGTTGGTCTCGGGCATCGTGTCCCGTGTCAGGGCCCGCACAAAGCTGAAGGGGGAGACCGCTCAAGTGGCGCTAACCGCTGTTTCGCTTGTTTCCCCAAAGCAAACTGCGCCCGCCGAGGAGATCATCCTTCCGGGAAACGTACAACCATTCATCACTTCACCGGTCTATGCGCGAACCAACGGATATTTGAAGAAGTGGTATTTCGACATTGGCGCGCACGTCAAGAAGGGTCAATTACTTGCCGTCATCGAAACGCCGGAAGTAGATCAACAGCTTCAGCAGGCGCGCAGCAATCTGTTAACCGCGCAGGCAAATCTTGAACTCGCCACTATCACCAAGACCCGATACCAGGGGCTCTTGAAAAAGCATGCGGTGTCTCAGCAGGATTCCGACAACGCTGTTGGTACTTACAACGCCAATAAAGCGATTGTTCAGGCAGACCAGGCCGCCGTAGATCAGTACGCCGCAATGGTATCTTTTGAAAAGGTCTACGCTCCGTTCGACGGTGTGATCACGGCGCGCAACACCGATATTGGCGACCTGATTAATTCTGGTAGCAACGCCAATGTAAAAACCGATCTCTTTCATATCGCTCAACCCGGCATGTTGCGTGTCTACGTAAACGTCCCGGAAGAATACTCGCGGGGGGTCAAAGTGGGCATGACCGCGGATCTTGCTCTCGCTGAGTTTCCCGGCCGCACCTTTCAGGGAAACCTGGTACGCACGGCTGACGCCATCAACATGACGACTCGTACCTTGTTAATTGAAATTGATGTGGCCAATCCCACAAACACGTTGCTCACCGGTTCTTATGCAGAAGTCCACTTGAAAGTTCCCACGCAGTCTTCCACGTTCATTATTCCCGTCAACACGTTGATATTCCGCTCGGAGGGTTTGCGTGTGGGCGTTGTGAAGGATCAGAAAGTTACGCTTACTGCCGTGACTCCTGGGCACGATTTCGGCAATCAGATAGAGATCGTCGCCGGTCTCAAGTCGGACGATCAGATCATTATCAACCCACCCGACTCCATCATTACCGGACAGCAGGTCCAAATTGTTCAGGCGACATTGCCGGGGGATTCCAAGTGAAGCGTGCTGCACAAAGCGCGTTGGTCGGAAAGCAACGGCAAATATCGTGGCTCGTATTTCTACCAGCGATAGCCGTGCTTCAGATATGCGGATGCACCGTGGGACCAAATTATAAGCGGCCCACCGCGGAAGTTCCTACAGCCTACAAAGAGCTTGGCAATTGGAAAGAGGCTCAGCCAAACGATCAGAATCTTGGCGGCAACTGGTGGGAGATGTTTCAGGACCCGCAACTGAACGCGCTCGAATCACAGGTCAATGTCTCCAACCAGAATTTGAAGGCGGCTGAGGCGCAATATACTCAAGCTCGTGCATTGCTCCGCTACAACCGGGCGGCTTATTTCCCAACGATCACCGCGGGCGCTGACGCGTCACGCAACAGAATATCTAACAATCGGCCTCCGAGCTTCACCACCAATGGACGTACCTATACCGATTATCAAATTCCTTTTCAGTTGTCTTACGAGCTGGATGTCTGGGGACGCGTACGCCGCACTGTTGAGTCTTATCGCGAGCAGGCACAAGCGAGCGCCGCCGATCTCGCCACCGTGAATCTTTCCATGCATGCCCAGGTCGCTCTGTTTTATTTCCAGGCACGCGTTCTCGACGCCGAGGAGCAACTGCTGAATTCCACCGTCACGCAGTACGAGCAAGCCCTGGAATTGATTGAGAACCGCTATGCAGGTGGCATTGCTTCCGACCTGGAAGTCCAGCAGGCGACAACTCAGCTTGAGACCACCCGCGCGCAAGCGATCGATGTCGGAGTCGCCCGCGCGCAGTTCGAACACGCCGTGGCAATTTTAATTGGGAAACCTCCCGCGGATTTCAGTCTTGCTGCGCTTCCACTAACGACGCCTCCTCCTCCGATTCCGGCTGGCCTTCCTTCCGAGTTGCTTGAACGCCGCCCGGACATTGCGGCGGCAGAAAGACGCATGGCATCGGCTAATGCTCAAATCGGAGTGGCAAAAGCTGCTTATTATCCGACCATCAGTCTGGGAGCGACCGGCGGTTTCGAGAGTGGTGTAATCACTACGCTCATTTCTGGCCCGAGCGTGCTGT
This sequence comes from Acidobacteriaceae bacterium, assembly GCA_030838075.1. Lineage (GTDB taxonomy): Bacteria > Acidobacteriota > Terriglobia > Acidiferrales > UBA7541 > Acidiferrum. Next base: position 18,548 of record JAUTXJ010000182.1, on the reverse strand, counting down.
GGTCGGCGGGCGGCTCCGCGATAGCCCCCATTTTTGATGCTGGCCGCCGCAGGGCCAACATGGATCAAGCCATCGCATTTTATGACCAGACCGTCGCCAACTACCGCGAGACGGTGCTGACCGGCTTTCAACAGGTCGAGGACAATCTGGCCGCTTTGCGTATCCTGGAGAACGAAGCACAGGTTCAGGAAAGAGCAGTGGTCGCCGCGCAAAAGTACCTGGAACTTGCCAATACCCGTTACACAGGTGGCGTTACGAGTTACCTGGAAGTGACAACGGCTGAGAGTGCGGCTCTCTCGGATGAGCTCACCGCCGTAACCATTCTTGGGCGCCGCATGGTGGATGCAGTGACTCTGGTGCAGGCCCTCGGCGGCGGATGGGACCGTGCTTCTTTGCCCGACCGTCCCGAATGCTGCGGCAAACTGACCAGCAATTTAAAGTAACCCTGCTTACAAGGAATCGCGGGCAAGTCTCGCGCGGATTCGATTTACGTTCGAACCGCAATATTAAAAACACGCTCCCATTCGGTTATGATGAAACGGTTTGCGGGGCGAGACATGAGCGAGATTCGAGTTCACTGCTACTCAGGCTATCGGGCTGACGAACGTCCGTCACGGTTTACCATTCGCGATAGGGAATACAACGTTGAGGAAGTTGACGATCAGTGGTATTCGCCTGGCGCGATGTATTTCCGAGTGCGAGCGAATGACGGAAATTATTACGTGCTGCGTCACGATGAGGGACAGGATGGTTGGACTCTGGACGGCTACCGGCAAGCGCTCGATCGGCCGATAACACGCTAATTTGTACGCCCCACCTAATCGCCCGCTATTTTGATCTTCTGTACTAATTAGGTTTTTTTGTAACCAGCAATCAGTCACGTCTAGCCAATAAACAGAGCCCGTCTATTCGGTGCGCAGGGCGCGCATGGGATCGATAGTGGCGGCGCGCCACGCGGGGACCAGGCAGGCGATGAGCGCGACGAAAACGAGAATCAAAGAGGACGCCATCAGCGTGAGGGGATCGCGGGAATTACCTCCGGACCAGGACGAAAACACGCGATGCAGCGCGATGCTGAGGATTAACCCGAGAGCTAAACCTATGCCGAGGGTCATGGACGTGGAGGCGAGCACCAAGCGCACGATGCTGGTGCGCGGCGCACCAAGAGCCATGCGGATGCCTACTTCCTGAGTGCGCTGCGAGACCGCGAAGGAAACAACGCTGTAGAGGCCGGTGGCGGCTAGCGCCAAAGCGAATATTGCAAACATCGCGAAGAGTGTAGCGATGAAGCGGTCTTGGCCCCAACCCTGCGTATCAAGCCACCACAGCAAAGTGCGGTTCAGGCGGCCGGTGATCAGCTCGGGATTGTATTGGCGCAAGCGTTCCTTAAAGGAGTTCAACATAGTGTCGGGATTTGTGGTGGTCTTGATCAATAGCGAAACGTCGGTGGGCAAAAGGAAACTGTAGGGGAAGAAAAAGGCGGGCTTCACGGGGCGATTGAGCCCGTCGTTGCGCGCGTCACCTACCACACCGATGATTTGGAACCAGTCATCCGGTTTTTGCGCTAGTAATAATTCGGGAAGTTCGGCTTTAAGCATCGGACTACGCACGGCCTGCCCGATGGGATTCGTGTCCGCCAGAAATTCTTTGACGAAGGCTTGATTGACGACAGCGAAGTGCGCGGCGCGCAAAGTCTCGGATTCGTCGAAGGTACGACCAGACATGACGGGTATGTGCAGTGTGGCGAATTCGTGGGCGCTGACGGCGCAGAGCATAGCTTGCGCGTCGGCCAACTGCGGCCTGCTCTGGACTTCAATTTTGCCCCGGAAGCCCCCTAAGCCCGGAAACCAGGTGGTGGAGATGCTGGCGTCCTGCACTCCGGGAACTTCGGCGATGACTTTACGCACGGCTTCCTGAGCATTGAGGCGGCCTTCCCAGGTCGGATTGGCGCCTTTGGGGAAGCCGACGTTGAGCGAGAGAACATTTTTCGGATCGTAGCCGAGCGGAGTGTGCAGACGCGCTTCGAACGCCTTGAGCGCTGCACCGGCGGAAGCGATCAGCAACAGGGTAAGTGCTAGCTGTCCGGCGATGAGGATGCGATGGCTTTTGCGGCTGCTGGCGCTGCCGGTACGTTTGGAGCTGCCGGCTTGCACCAGTGCGCCGACCTGAGGAGTCGAAAGCTGCCAGGCGGGCGAGATGCCGAAGAGAATGCCGGTGAGGATGGCGACGCTGGCGCTGAAAATGAGGACCGGGGCGTTGACGTGGATGGCAGCTTCGTGAGGAAAAGAAAAAATTGGGAGCGCGGCGACGATCCAAGTCACGCCTTTGTAGGCGGCGACGACTCCGAGTAAGGCTCCAGTAACTGAGAGTACAACCGACTCGGTGAGAAGTTGTCGTACCAGGCGTTTGGGGCCAGCGCCGACAGAAGCGCGTACGGCAAATTCGTGTTGCCGGGCCGTGCCGCGAGCAAGAAGAAGGATGCTCACGTTGGCGCAGCCGATGATGAGCAGCGTGACCACCGCGCCAAAGAGCAAACCGAGAGTTCCGGCGAATTTGCCGAGGATTTGTTCATTGAGGGTCACGATCGTGGCACGCCGATTTTGTGGATATTCCTTGTCGTTTTTCGCGAATTCGTCGGCGATGACCTGGAATTCTGAAGCGGCGGCAGGGAATTTGACTCCCGGCTTGAGCCGGACGAACGCCAACCAGTAATCGTGCTGGGCGCCCGTTGGCACAGCGGGCAAGTAGACGTCGGAGTCGCCCCAGGTGAAACGCGGAGGGACTACACCTATGACGGTGTAGAGCTTGTGGTCGAGTTCGATCGATTTATTAATCACATCGCGACTGCCACCAAATTGATGTTGCCAGAAAAGGTAGCTGACGACGGCAACGGGTGCAGGATTACCGCCGGGCGCATCGGAAGTGAAGAATTCGCGGCCAAGGATCGGAGGGACGCCCATAAACTCGAACAAGTTGGGCGAATAAAGACCAACGTTAACGGAAACGGGGATTTGATCGCCGGTTAGATTTTGCTGTGCTCCTTGCTGAAAAAAAACATCTTCGACGGAAGAGGCGTTGCGGACGGTGGAAAAGCCGGCGCCATTGGTGAAGAGCAGCGGACCGCGACCATCTTTGTCATTGAGTTCGACGTGAACCATGCGGTCATTATTCTTATAGGGATAGGGATCGAGGAGGACGCCGTAGACAACACTAAAGATGGCGGTAGTGGCGCCGATGCCCAGCATTAGGGAGAGAACCGCGGTTAGGACGAAGCCCGGGGCCTTGCGGAATTGGCGGAAGGCGAAACGTAGGTCCTGTAAAAAACTCCACATAAGAGCTGACCTCCGGCTTGGATGTTCTCTTAGACGAACGTGAAAGGGGGCCGGATAGTTTCATAAAATTTTGCGGGATTTGGCGGCTTGCTTGGTGGGTTAGCGGGTCGACGGGGCTGGTCAGCTTAAATTGAGGTAAAAAAGAAGCACTGAGGCGTGTAAATGGATGAAATTTACGCGGTTGGGCGGTGCGGGTATCATATCGTGCGCTAAACTATGCGCACCCGATTATGACCAAGATATTGTGTGTGGATGATGATGCCGAGGGGATGGCTTCCCGCAAGGAAGTTTTGGAAAGCGAAGGACATGAGGTCTGGCAGGCGCTTTCGGCTCGCGAAGCTCTGCGCGTAATGCAAAGTGAAGAAATCGACCTGGCGATCGTCGATTACTATTTAGCTGACACCAACGGATTGGCGCTCGCGGTGGACATGAAGGGGCTGAAACCCAACTTGGCAATCATCATGCTTTCCGGCTTTGGGCAATTGCCGGGGGAAGGCGTGGGAATTGCGAACAGTTGGATTCTTAAAGGGAGCGGTGCTCAGCAGCTATTACACGCGGTGAAAAAGATAATGGCAGAAAAAAATCGCCAGCGGACAATTACGGAAACCTAGCTCTGGCCTGTTGGCCGAGGCGGTCAAGGGCTTGAAATAAACGTTGGTGTTATGACGGACTCGACGTCAAGAGTGAAATCTTCTTCAGTAGCAGGTACGGATGAATGGGCTTGGGAAGGACCTCGAATTCGTGTCCGGATGCCCGAGCCCTTTCCAAAATGTCGGAAGTTAACGCCTGTCCTGACAATAGAAGGATACGAACCGCCGGGCAGCATTCATGGATGGCGGTAACCGTATCGACGCCATTTAATTTTGGCATGACCACGTCGGAAATCACGATATGGGGACAATGCTGGCGGGCAGATTCGATTGCGGATACACCGTCGTGAAAGGCAACCGCATCGTAGCCGTGGAGAATTAGAATATCCGTCAGGCTATCGGCAATATCGGCTTCGTCGTCAATTACGAGTACCCGCTGCGTTTCGGATGCCGTTTGCATGGGTTCCTCCAAGGCTACCCGATTGTTCCCTCATTAGCTTGCAAAGCTTCAGGAATGTAAAGGCTCATAACCGTACCTGAGGGGGAAGAAGTACGGCTACGGAAGCGAACTCGCCCCTCTCTGTTTTCTAACAGCTCCTTGGTAATCCAAAGACCGAGTCCGGTTCCCAAATTTTCCTTGGTTGTGAAAAATGGAGTAAATAAATTCAATTTATCCTGGTCGGATATACCGACACCATTGTCCGCCACTGTTAGACAAATTCCGTGCCGGTTGGAGGGGAATCGGCGGGTAGAACGGGCAGCTATAATTATCCTCCCGCCATCCCGGCAGGCATCGAACGCGTTAGTTACCAAGTTAGAGATCATCTGCTTCATCTCGCCCTCGAAACCGGAGATGGTCAAGCCGCTGTCGATGCGCCGGTCAATATTCAACTGCTTGTATTTGAACTTACGTTCGTAGATAGCCAGCACATCCGCGATGACGTCCGATATAACGAGCTCGGTGGGGTGGAAATTCTCGCGATAAAATCCCAGAGTTTGCTGAGCGATGTGAGAAACGCGCGCCAAAGCGGAGTCGGCGGCATCCAGATATTGCTTGATCTTGGGCGGGACATCCGGTTGTTGTTTGGCTAAATAAACATAGTTGGTGACGGCTTCCAGTGGGTTGTTGATCTCGTGGGCCACCGTAGCGGCCAGACGGCCAACGGAGGCCAGACGTTCGCTGGTGTGTACGATGGATTCCAATTTCTTTTGCCTGGTAATGTCGCGGAGAATCTTCGCGGCTCCAACAATGGTGCCGCTTTCATCTTTTACAGGGGAGATGGTCAAGGAAACGTCCATGCGTTCGCCGTTTTTCTTCATTCGAACAGTCTGAAAATGGTCGATTCTTTCGCCGGCGCGAATCTTGGATAGAATCATAACCTCGTCATGCTGTAGTTCCGGCGGAATCAACAACATAATAGATTTGCCTATAATTTCGTCGGCCCGGTAGCCAAACACACGCTCTGCGCTGATATTCCAACTGGTGATGTTTCCTTTGAGGTCTTTACTGATGATGGCGTCGTCGGAAGAGTCGACGATGGCGGCGAGGATATTCCAAGAGTTGGGAGGAGCGCTTGGTAGCGGACTCGGGGGCATGAAAACCTCTAACGGGGTCGATTTTTCTACCGTGCCAGACTGGCGAGCTGAGAGTTATCGCGAATGACCAACGATAATTCTACCAAATCGAATAGTAAGAAGTCGCTGAGAGTGATGTGTAGATTTCGAAGGCGGCAAGTGGGCAATATTGACGGGCGGGAGACTCAGGCGCACCAGTAATTGGGAAAACCGGCTAGGCGCGTTTTGATTTTTCAGGGGTGTCGGGCTGTTTTTGGCCTTCTTTGGCAGTTGGATTTGGTGCGGCCGGCTGGGAGGCTTTGTCAGGCTTGGTGTCCTTATTTTGAGCTGAATCTTTAGCGCCGTCCGATCCTTCCTGCTTGTTCTGCTCTCTCGGCGGCTTTTCTGTGGCGACTTTTTCTGCGCTGGGCTTATGGGCCTCGGAGGTTGATTGCTTTTCCGCTGGCGGCTTCTCCGGCTCTTTGTTCTTGTCTTTGTTTTTGTCTTTCTCCGTGTCGTCTGTTTTTTTCGCCACGGGAGAAAGCAAATAGTGCATTCTGGCGCGAGCCGCGCGCCATTTCACGCTGCTGGCATTTCCGGCCTGGTCTAGATAAGGTGCCAACTTTTTATCTGTGGCGATTCCCTGATCTTTAAGGAACTGCGTCACAGCCAGGGTTTGAGTTTCCAGGGATTCGAGCAACGAAAATAGTTCGTCGAGTATTTCTTTAATTGGTTCTGGGTTGTTTTCCATAGGCTCGCTTATCCCACGAGAAAGTTTTACTGCGAGTGTTAGCTGAGGCCGCGCCGCTTAGAAGTGACAGGACGGCGCGCCGCGCTTTTGAAGATATTTCTGGTGGTACTCTTCAGCGCGGTAGAACGGCCCTGCAGCGGTAATTTCCGTGGCGATCGGGCGCTTAAATTTTCCGCTTGCCGCCATGGCGACCACAGATTTTTTAGCGGCCGCTTCCTGCTCTGGCGAATGAAAGAAAATCGCGGTGCGATATTGGGCGCCGAAGTCCGGCCCCTGGCGATTTACTTGTGTGGGGTCGTGAGCGTTCCAGAAAACATTGAGCAGCTCTTCGAAGGACACCTTAGCGGGATCAAAGGTCACTTGCACGACTTCGGCGTGTCCGGTTTCGTCGGTGCAGACATCTTTATATGTGGGGTTGACGGTGTGGCCGTTGGAATAGCCCACCGCGGTGTCGATCACGCCGGGAACCTGGCGAAACGTCTCTTCTACTCCCCAGAAGCATCCAGCACCAAAAGTAGCAATCTCGTTCATTTCACACCCCGCGGTTAAAAAATATAGGATACGACCTGATCATAATAACGCACGTTAGATGCGCGGGAGTGCGGTTCCGATTCAGCTTGGCAAAACCGTGTTTCTCAACGCCATGCACAAAACCGATCGGCTGGATGTGTTGATGCAACATCTGGAAGAAGAGACAATGGAATCGAGGGACACAAATGGATCTGGGATTGACGGGCCGGGTAGCGATTGTGGCTGCCGCCAGTACCGGGTTGGGCTTCGCGGTTGCAAAGGAATTGTCGCTTGAGGGCGCGGAGGTGGCGATTTGCGCCCGCACCGCCAATGATCTTGAGTCCGCCGCGGCGCAGATCCAGCGCGCGAGCGGACGCGAAGTATTCCACCAAGCCGTGGATGTGACTGACGCTAAAGCAGTCGCAACTTTTGTTTCCGCGGTGGAAGCTCGCTTTAAGCGAATCGATATTTGCGTTACCAATTCCGGCGGCCCGCCGTCTAAGTTATTTGAGGACACCGGCAACGAGGAGTGGCAAGCGGCTATAGACCAGCTCTTGATGAGCTGCGTGTTTTTTGCCAGAGAAACGTTGCCACGCATGAAGAAAAACAAATGGGGACGGCTGATCACCATCACCTCTTACGCCGTAAAGCAGCCTGTGGATGGACTGTTGCTTTCCAACTCGATTCGCTCGGCGGTTACCGGGCTGGCGCGTACGTTGGCCAATGAGTATGGAACGCATGGCATTACGGTGAATAACGTGTGCCCGGGATATACGCGCACAGACCGCCTGGGCGATCTCGCAAATGCGATTTCGGGACGCACTGGCGCGAAACCCGAAGAAGTGTTCGCTGGATGGGAGCGGCAAATCCCAGCTGGAAGAATCGGGACGCCGGAGGAATTTGCAGCGGTGGTTACGTTTCTGGCTTCCGAGCGAGCCAGTTACGTAAACGGCGTCTCGCTCGCTGTGGACGGCGGAATTGTCAGGAGTTTGCTATAGCTGCAATGCCTGTGGCCAAGCGCAGTTTTGAACTTTCCCTGCTCGCTGAGACATTCACGATCTGCCATCTTGCTGCTGACGCCGCGGTGCCGGAGTGGGCCATGCAGGGGCAATTCTTTTCGATTACGCGGACCAGTGATGAGCTCTCCGTCATCGCGGAGAAGGCTTTGGTTCCGGCGAGATTGCGAACGGACGTCACTTGGCGTGCGATGAAAGTTCATGGGCCATTTGATTTGTCTGAAGTCGGAGTGCTTGCTTCTCTAGTGGCGCCGCTGGCTGCTGTGGGCGTGAGTGTTTTTGCGGTTTCGACGTTCGACACGGACTATCTGCTGGTGCAGTGCAGCCAATTGCGCGAAGCGATCACTGCGCTTCGTAATGCCGCGCATGCGGTTCATGAAGTTAAAGCGATTTCTTAAATTTATTGCCTAATGGGAAAGGTTCCAATGATCAGGAAGTTCATCAAAATTCGAAAGGCGGAGTTTGGCCGCTCCTGCCGCGGGCTTATGGCCGCGATGGTAATTGTGTTAGGCGCAGTGGTGTTGCTGAAGGCTGACGAGCCCTACGCGCGCACTCGTAGTTACGATCTGCAACATTCCAAGATTATTTTGCGCTTCGACGTGGACCAGAAAAAAGTAATTGGCGAGGTCATTCATACCCTGACCACTCTTCGCGAAGACACCTCGAAGATTGAGTTCGATTCGGTGGGGCTGACAATCCAGAGCGTGACGGTGAACAAGGCCGCGGCCAATTTCGAGACCACCGCTGAAAAATTGGTCGTTCCCGTAACTGCCGGCAAAGTGGGAGACAAATTTGAAATTGATATTCGCTACGAGGGAAAGCCTACCAAGGGTCTCTATTTTATTTTGCCTGAGAAAGAATATCCCAATCGCCCGACGCAAATCTGGACGCAGGGCGAATCGGAGGATACACGTTATTACCTGCCCACCTATGACTATCCCAATGACCGTTTAACGACGGAGACGGTGCTCACCGTGCCGGCTTCGTGGTTGACAGTGAGCAATGGCAAGTTAATTGGCGTGACCAACGCTGCCAACAACATGAAAACCTGGACGTGGAGAGAATCCGTTCCCAGCTCAACCTATCTGATTACCGTGGTGGCTGGAGAATTTGACGAAGTGAAGGATAGTTTGCGCAATTTGCCGGTGACTTACTACGCGCCTAAAGGCCGCGGCGACCGGCTAGCCGTTAATTATTCGCGGACGCCGGCGATGATCGAGCTTTTCAACAAAAAATATGGCGTGGACTATCCGTGGGAAAAGTATGCGCAAGTGATGGTGGACGATTTCGTTGCCGGCGGCATGGAGAATTCCAGCGCTACGACGAATACGAGCTCCTCGTTGGTGAACCCAAAACTAGCCGCCGAATACGCCACCGGCCAGGATGATTTGATTTCACACGAGTTGACGCACCAATGGTTTGGCGATTACGTGACCTGCAAAGACTGGGGAAATATCTGGTTGAATGAGGGCTTCGCCACGTTTGGGGAAACCCTGTGGACCGAAAATCATTTCCCGAAAGATCAAAGTGAATACCAACGCTGGACGGATGCGCGGCATTGGTTTGCTTCGACGAATCTGTATAGCAAGCCTATCGTCCGTTACGATTTTGACGACTCCAGCGAATTTGACGGCAATGCCTACACCAAAGGCGGCTGGGTGCTTTATATGTTGCGGCACCAGTTGGGCGAAGAGGGCTTCGATCGTGCGCTGAAACATTATCTGGAGGTAAACCACGGCAAAAATGTGGTTACCGCTGATTTTGTTAAGGCTGTCGAGGAGGCAACAAACTCGGACGTGGATCAATTCTTCAATCAGTGGGTGTATGGAGCGGGAGCGCCCAGGTTCGATATCAGCTACGCGTATGACGATAGTAAGCATCAAGTTGCCCTTACCGTGAAACAAGTGCAGAAAATCGAAGGCCGCGTGGGGCTTTTCCGTGTTCCTGCAGAGGTAGAAATTACGACCGCAGCCGGGGCGCGCCTTTATCCAATCGTGGTGTCGAAGCAGCCGGAGACATTTTCGTTGCCTGCCAGCTCTGCGCCGTTGATGGTCTTGTTTGATAAGGGCGGCAACATCCTGAAAAAGGCAGAATTTCACAAAGAAAAAAAGGAGTGGTTGTACCAGCTTAAGAATGCCGCCGATTTTTCAGATCGCGCGGATGCTGCTGTGGCGCTGCGAAATCTGCAAGAAGATACGGATGGCAAGGCCGAAGCGAAGAACGAAGACGTGATTACGGCGCTGGCGGATTCGGCGAGCAACGATAAAGCCTGGGGCGTGCGAGCCGTGGCGGCCGAGAGTCTCGGCGAGCTTGGGGGGCCAGTTGCCGCTAAGAAATTGCTTGCGGCTTTGGACTCTGCGAAAGAACCGTGGCTGCGGGCGCGTATGGTAGCGGCCCTGGGGAATTTCAAAGATGACAAAGATGTTCTGGCGAAGTTACAAAACGTCGCGGAGCAGGACTCCTCTTATCGCGCCCGGGCCGCGGCGCTGCAAGCGCTCGGCAAATTAAAAGCTCCGAATGCGTTTGCAATTCTAAGCGCAGCGATCGCCGCGGATTCGCCGGACGATTTTCTTCGCAATGCCGCATTGCGTTCGTTAGGCGCACTGGGTGACGAGAAAGCTGTGCCGGTTCTTCGCGAGTGGGTTGTTCCCGGGAAACCGATGGAGACACGCGAGGCGGCGATATTCAGCCTGGCGCGGCTGCAAAAAGATAACAAAGAAATTACCACGCAGATCGCTTCGTATTTGCCGGAGCCGCACTTCGGCGTTCGAATGGCGGCGGTGTCCGCGTTAGGCGCGCGCGGAGATGCTTCGGCGATTCCTGCTCTCGAGCAATTGCTGAAAAGCGATGATCTGAGCATCGAGTTTGCTCCGATGATCAAACAGCAAATCGCGCACTTGAAACGGCCTGCGAAAGAAAAAAGGGATAGCCATGCCACGGCTGGCGCCGACGATGACGACGACGAGGCAAACGGCGACAGTAATCCCAGCAGTAACGGGAACACAACCGTCGTCGCCGAGCGTCTTGATAAGCTTGAACATCTTATCCAAGAAATGAATGACCGTTTGAAGACCATCGAAACACGGCTGCCAACGGAAAAACACTAGTCAAGATTTGTGTCCAGGAACTGGGGAGTCAAATTTCCCCAGAAAAAGCTTCCGCGTCGGGCGCGGCGATTAAGACGCGCAAGTCCCGCAAATTATTTCCTGTCGGTCCGCTAATGATTGCATCGTCCAACCGGTTGAAAAAGGTGTAGGCGTCGCTGCGCTGAAACGCATTGCGAGGGTCGAGGCCGAGCGCGTGAGCCCGGGCCAGTGTTTCACCGTCGGCGACAGCGCCGGCAGCGGGGCTGTTTCCGTCGATACCGTCCGTTCCGGCGCTGAGCACAACGATGTTTTTGCCCGCGATTTTCTCAACACAAGAAAGCACAAACGCGGCATTTCTACCGCCGATTCCATTCCCAGTGATTGGTGAACTCACTTCGCCATCGGCGATCACCGCTACACATCGCCTAGGATTATTGACGTGCAATTCTTCTAGCTGTGCCAGCAGGTATTCCGCGGCGCGCTCGACAGACCAGTCATCGGTGGCGTTATCGCAACAGGTTATGCAGCCGGCGCCTTCCGCCGCGCCATGCGCAGGATGAAACAAATTATCGAGTCCCAGCAAAATCGAGAAGTGTGCGTTCTCAAAAGCCGGATCACCCGCTTTGGGAGTTTCTGTGAGAGCGCTTCGCGCAACCCAGCGATGAAACGCATCCGGAAATTTATCGCGCAAGGCATATTCGTCGAGAACTTTTTCCATGTCAGACAACCTGGTTGGGTCGGGCAGCGTGGGGCCGCTTGCGAGCGCCCATTCTTTTCCGGCGGGAACATCGCTGACTGCGAGAGTAATTTTTGTGGCGAGATTCGCCGCCGTGGCTAAGCGGCCGCCTTTTACCGCTGAAATATGCTTGCGCACCGTATTGATGGCTTCTATGGGGGCGCCGCAACCGATCAACACACGGTGAATTTGCTGCATGTCCGCCAAAGTAAGCAGTGGGTCGAGAGGCAATTCAACAAGGGCCGAGCCTCCGCCAGACAACAGAAAGAAAACCAGAGTCTGGTTGTCGCAAGCCGACAACATTTCCAGGATTGCTTTCGCGGCATTCCAACTGTCTTCATTGGGGATCGGATGTCCGCCAACAAAGTATTGAATGTCGGGGTGCGGGTTCGCGGGAGCGACGGGGGCCGAGGCAATGCCAGCGAAGGAAACGTCACGCGGCAAGGAAACTCTAAGACCGTCCAACATTGCGTGAGCAGCTTTTCCGACGGCCACTACGCGTACTTTTGTGAATTGCGATAGATCAATGGATAACGCTCCACAACGCAGCAGTGACCCTTCATGCAGCAAGTTTCGTTGCATGGTGAGCGGGATGTTGATAGCCGCCAAAGTTTCGTGGAAGATACGGCGGGCGAGTTGCTTTAGATCCACCATAGGGGAATTTACTGCCTCACCCGGTGGTTTTCAAAACTTCGGGATTCAAAATATTTGGTGGGCGCTTGCCATCAAAAAAATCTCGCACGTTGGTTGCGGCGATGCACGCCATTTTCGTGCGTGTCTCGAGCGACGCGGAGGCCAGGTGTGGCGCTAGCACAACATTCGCGCGGTTTAGCCCGGGATGAATGACCGGTTCTTTTTCGTAAACGTCCAAAGCCGCTCCCGCGATCTTTTTGGTTTCCAGTGCCTGCACCAGCGCAGCTTCGTCGACCACGGAACCGCGCGCCGTGTTGATGAAAAAGGCGGTCGGCTTCATGCGCGCAAATTTTGCGGTGGTAAACAATCCTTGGGTTTCCGGGAGCAGCGGCACGTGCACGCTGATGAAATCGGATTGCGCCAGCAATGTATCCATATCGCGATATTCGGCGTTCAGTTGCTTTTCGGTATCTTCGGAAACATGTACAACGTCGGTATACAGCACTTTCATTTTGAATCCACTTGCTCTGCGCGCCACGGCGCGCCCGATGCGGCCGAAGCCAACCAAGCCGAGGGTTTTTCCCCACACGTCGGTACCCACCAGTTGATCCAGGTCCCAACCTGTCCATTTGCCGGAGCGCGCGAGAGCTTCACCTTCACCGAGACGGCGCGCCACGGCCATCATCAATGTCCATGCAAAGTCCGCGGTGGTTTCGTCCAGGACGCCGGGCGTATTGGTTGCAACGACTCCGCGCTTGGTGCAAGCCGGGACGTCAATATTGTCGAAGCCCACAGCCACGTTGGCGACGATGCGAAGGTGGGGCGCGGCATGGAGGAATGCTTCGTCGATGCGTTCCGTGAGCAGGCACACTAGGCCTTGTTTGTCCTGTGCGCGGGCGAAAAGCTCCTCTTTTGGGATACGCTCCGGCTCAGACCAATATTCCACCTGACATTTTTCTTGCAAGATGCGCCGTGCTTCTTCGAAGAGCGGTCTTGTGGCGAGAACTGTTGGCCTGGGCATCCATCATCCTTTTACGACAGGAAAAATACACTAGCACAGGTCTAGCGCGACGGGGCGTCTGCATTTACGTGCAAGCGAGTGATGCATGTTGATTGCAAGGGCGACGCGAGCCTCACTATAGTGGGGAAGGAGGTTACGTACTTGCCAGCGGAAAACACCGCTCGAAAACCTTTGCATCGCGACGTTATTCGCGGGTTGCAAAACATTCTCGGCGCTTCCATGGTGCTTCACCGGCCGGAAGATTTGTTGCTCTATGAATATGATGGCTCGGTGGAAAAAGGCCGGCCCGGTGCGGTGGTTTTTCCTACGACAACGCAAGAGGTGTCGCAGGTGGTGCGGTTAGCCGCGCAACACGATGTTCCGGTCATCGGGCGCGGCGCCGGTACGGGGCTTTCCGGGGGCGCGCTGGCGCGCACCGGAGGCGTCATGATTGTGTTTGCGCGCATGAATCGAATTCTGGAGCTCGATCTGGAAAATCAGCGCGCGGTTGTGCAGCCGGGCATGGTCAATTACGAATTGACGCGCGCGGCGGAGGCTGGCGGACTTTATTTCGCGCCGGATCCATCGAGCTGGAAATCGTGCACGATTGGCGGCAACGTTTCGGAAAATGCGGGTGGGCCGCACACGCTCGCGTATGGCGTGACCACTAATCATGTCACTGCGTTGGAGTTGGTGTTACCCGACGGGGAGATTTGTCGGGTGGGGAGCCGGCACGGTGATTCCGTGGGCTACGATCTGGCAGGCCTTTTTGTAGGGTCGGAAGGGACGCTTGCGTTGGTCACGGAAATTACTGTGAAGCTTTTACGCAAACCGGAAAATGTAAAAACTTTGCTGGCGATTTTTGACGATGTTGACGGTGCTTCGGAGACAGTCGCGGAGATAACTGCGCGCGCGATTACTCCGGCGGCGTGCGAGATGCTCGATGGTTGGACGCTGCGAGCGGTGGAAGACTTCATTCACGCCGGGTTTCCGCTGGACAGCGCCGCGGTGCTGTTGATTGAGCTTGAGGGTCTGGCGGAGGTAGTAGCGGCGCAGGTCGCAGCAGTCGAAGAGGTATGTCTCGAGCATCATGCGCGTGAAGTGCGTGTAGCTCGCGATGAACAGGAACGCGAGCTGCTCTGGAGAGGGCGCAAGAATGCCTTTGGCGCGCTCGGGCGAATTGCACCGAGTAATTATGTGCTCGACGGCGTCATACCAAGATCGAAAATTCCCCAGGCCTTACGGCGCATTCGGGAAATCGGTGAACGATATAATTTCAAGATCGGCAATATTTTTCACGCTGGGGACGGAAATCTGCATCCCATTGTTCTGTTTGATCCGCGCGATGCTGGGCAATATCAGCGAGCCATCGAAGCTTCTGCCGAGATCATTCGTTATTGCGTGGAAATTGGCGGAGCGCTGACGGGTGAGCATGGCGTGGGCATGGAAAAAAGCGAATTGATGCCGCTGCTTTTTTCGGATGATGATTTTGGCTTGATGCGGCGAATTCATGATGCGTTTAATCCACGATCGGCGCTGAACCCCGGCAAGATTTTTCCGCTGAATAAGGGTTGCGGCGAAATTACGCCCAGAGCGCAAGCGGCCGTTCGAGCTGTTCCGCTATGAGCACTGTGGCAACGAACGTTGCTGCGCGGCTCGAGACTGTTATCGACGCTGAACGTGTCAACGGCGGGTCAGACTCTTGCACAAAGTTTGCCGTCGATGGGGTAGCTCCCTCGGTTGTTGCCAGGCCAGCTTCGTCTGCGGAAGTAGTGGAGATCGTACGCTTCGCGAAGAGCGAAAAATTGGCGCTCATCCCATGTGGCATTTGCACGAAACTGGGCATCGGAATTCCGCCTACGCGTTACGACATCGCGATCGACATGACCGGATTGAACCAAATTGCATATTACGACCCTGCTGATCTCACTCTGAGCGTTGACGCCGGAATGAATTTGGCGCAATTGGCCGAAGCGCTTGCTCAACAAAAACAATTCCTTCCTCTCGCTGTTCCTTTTTTTGACGAGTGCACAGTTGGCGGAACGATCGCGTCGAACATTGGCTCCGCTCTGCAGCCCGGCTATGGTTCGGCGCGAGATTTTTTGCTGGGGGCGGAATTCGTAAACGGCGCTGGTACTTTTACAAAAAGCGGCGGGCGCGTAGTGAAAAACGTCACCGGCTACGATCTGCATAAATTGTTGATTGGATCGCTCGGGACTCTGGGAGCCATCACGCGCCTCAATTTTCGGACATTTCCGTTGCCGGAAGGTTACGGCCATCTGGTGGGCGCTTTTTCGTCCGTCGATTCCGTCGAGCGGTTTCAAGCCATGGTTTCCAAATCGCCGCTGGCGCCGAGCACTTTTAACATTCTCGGACCCGAGGCCGCGCAAACTGTCGCGGAATTCAAAGACGATCGTGATTCACCATTGCCTTCCTGGTTCACGCGTGGAGAGTGGCATGTGTGCGTCGGATTTGAAGGCACGGAAACGATTCTTCGCCGATATTCTTCCGAACTCGCGCAATACGCGCAACAATGCGGCGCAAGTAATTACCATTTGCTGCAGGAGTCCGACGACAAAGCTCTCGGTGGCGCATTGCGGGAGTTGCTTAATCTGCTGTCTTGGTCCGGCCCGGCGGCGACCATCTTTAAGATCAATGCTTTTCCTGGCTTCACGCCAGACGTCATAAATCTACACGCACTGGCGCAGCAGTTCTCGATTTCGTGTCGCATTTTTGCGAGTTCATCCGGTCCGTTATATTTCGCGCTACAGCCCGGCGATTTGAACGATAAAACGATCGGCTCGCTGGCGCACATTGCTTCAGGCGTATTTGAATATGCGGCCGAGCACGACGGCTCCGCATCCATCCTCTTCTGCCCGACGTCCTTAAAACGCGTTGTCAATGTTTGGGGACCCGCAAGGAACGACTCTGCTTTGATGCGCCGCGTCAAGAATGCCTTCGATCCTGAAAATTGTTTTGCTCCGGGACGATTCGTAGCCGGGATCTGATCGCAATTCGACTCAATAGCGCAACGGTTTCGCTTTGTTTGAAGACGTCGCTGCGATGGGCATTATCATGGACTGAGCGCTCATGGCACTGAGTCCTATTCCTGGCTTGATTCCCGTTTACGAAGATTACGCGCGGTGTATTCATTGCGGGCTTTGTCTGAACGCTTGCCCGACGTACCGGCTTTGGAATCTGGAAGCCGACTCGCCACGCGGTCGAATCCATCAGATGATTCACGTGGAACAAGGCGAAGTTCCAGTCACCGACTCGTTCGTCGATCACATTGATAAGTGTCTCGATTGTCGCGCGTGTGAAACGGCGTGTCCCTCGGGGGTCGAGTATGGAAAGCTCGTGGAATACGCTCGTGCGCGCATCGAGCGTGATTACCGGCGTCCGTTATTATCGCGGGTTGCTCGCGACGTGGTCTATCGGCGGTTGCTGCCTTATCCAAAGCGCATCGCGACTGTGGCGCGCCTGCTGCGTTTTTATCAGCGCTCCGGACTACAATCGCTAGCCAGGTTCACCGGCATTTTGAAACTTTTTGGCCTGGATAAACGCGAGCGGCTGCTTCCGCGTGTTGATAGTAATTTCTTCTACGATCGCCTGGGCAAAACATTTCCGGCTACCGGCGAACGGCGCGCCCGGGTTGCGTTTTTTGCGGGCTGCGTGGCCAACGTAACTTTTGCCGAGCTGAACGCCGCAACAATTCGCGTGTTAACTGCGAATGGTTGTGATGTGGTAGTCCCCAACGGGCAATTATGCTGCGGTGCGCTTGCGGCCCACGCGGGTGTTCGCGATGTAGCTCGCGAGTTGGCGCGCAATAATCTCCGCGCGTTCCTTTTGAATGATGTGGATGCTGTTGTGACGAACGCAGCGGGGTGTGGCTCCACACTGAAGGAATACGATCATCTTTTCACTCCGGGCGAACCTGAATACGGGCAAGCGTCAGCCTTTGCCAAGAAGACGCGTGACGTCACTGAATTTCTAACCGCTCTAGGCTTGTCCGCGCTGCTCAAGGCGCTGCCGCTGCGGGTCACGTATCAGGATTCTTGCCATTTGCTTCACGGCCAAAAAGTGCGCGAAGCTCCGCGAAAATTATTGCGTGCTATTCCCGGGCTTGATCTGGTGGAATTGCCGTACTCCGATCTTTGCTGTGGATCTGCAGGCGTTTACAACGTTACACAGACGGATGCGTCTCTCGAGTTGCTGGCGGAAAAAATGCACTGCGCTTCGGCTACCGGTGCACAGGTGATCGCCACGTCAAATCCGGGCTGCCTGCTGCAGATGCGCGCGGGCGCGGAAATATACCAAAGCAATCAGCAGGTTTTGCACGTGATCGAGTTGTTGGACCAAGCCATTTTGAATTGAATCATGCCAATACAATTGGCACCATCCATGTAGTCAGGGCTTTACAACAACCTGCGCCCGTCCTAATGTGCTGCCGCCGCAGCGGCCATCCCATCATTGAAGTTCTTGAAAAAGGCATCGTACTGTCCACTCGCCTCGGCAAAGCGCAGGGGCTTCACGCGCTCGACACAGATCTCTGTACTGTTCGGCGAGTTCTCGAGGATGCTCATGGTTTCGGAAATGAAATCTTTGAGTGGCATGGCATTCGGATCGCTTGCCATTCTCGGTCCCATCAATTCCGTCTGCACGTAGGGCGGGATGAGTTCGAGGACCTGCGCTGTGGTGCCGTTAAGCTGATAGCGCATCGATTGGGTATAAGAATGGATCGCGGCCTTGGTAGCGCAATAGGTCGGCGTCATTGCCAGTGGTACAAATGCCAGACCGGACGAAACGGTCATGATCACCGGGTTTGGCTGTTTGAGAAGGAAGGGCAGTAACGCTGCGTTCAGGCGAATTGGGCCGAGCAGATTCGTGGTCACCATAGCCTCGGCATCCGCAACCGCGGCGTCCTTCAAGGACTCGGGTTTCATAATGCCGGCGTTATGGATGACGACGTTAAGGGTGGGGAAGTCCTTCTTCAGTTTTTCCGCGAAAGTGCGGATGGTTTCACTGTTCTCAATGTCCAGGACTGCCGCCTTCATCCCTGGATTGGCCGCGACCGTCTCATCGAGCAGGTTCTTGCGGCGCCCTGCAATGACCACTTGATTGCCCTTCGCGTGGAAAGCCTCGGCGAGCCCACGGCCGATACCAGAGCCTCCGCCGGTTATCAGTATTGTGTTGCCATTTATTTTCATGACGTTTCTCCTGTGCGCCGGTTAAACCGGCGAGGTGTAGTGAATGCAAAAGTCATACGAAAGTGGATCAACGACCCACATCGGCCCCGAGTCATGCGGAGCCGCTCGCAAGGGCGGCGTCGAAGCGTTGACA